>JBKJZS010000279.1:0-2886 GCA_046714915.1 Polaromonas sp.
GGCCGCTGCGCCTGCGGCCCGGCGAAGCCGGTTCCGCGGCCCCTGCTTGAAGGGGATGTGGCTCCCAGGTTTTCTCACACCGCGCAAGCTCCCTGCCACCGAGGGGGTCGCTGCGCCTGCGGCCCGGCGAAGCCGGTTCCGCGGCCCTGACTTGAAACGCCAAGCGTCGGTAGCGGCTGGAGCCCGCCTTATCAAGCTCAAGACGCCGGGCCGGCTTTGCCGGACTGCAGGCGGGCGGCCCCCTCGGGGGGCAGCGAACCACACGAAGTCGGGAGCGTGGGGGCTCTATTTCTTTTGGCCTTGAGACTATTTCAGCGCGAAAGACGCAGCCTGTTCGGCGAAATTCTGGACTGGATGCTCACGCCGCTGCTGCTGCTGTGGCCGATCAGCCTGGTGCTGACCTGGCTGGTGGCGCAGAACATCGCCGGAAAACCGTTTGACCGCGCACTGGAATACAACGTGCAGGCCCTGGCCAAACTGATTGTGGTCAAAAACGGTCAGGTTCAGTTCAACCTGACCGGGCCGGCACGCGAAATTTTGCGGGCCGACGATACCGACCTGGTGTACTACCAGGTGCGGGGCACGCGTGGCGAACACCTCAGCGGCGAGCACGACCTCCCGCTCCCGCCCGACGAGGAAATGCCTTTAAGCGGCGAGGTGCGGTTACGTGAAGACGTCATGCAGGGCGAAGACGTGCGCGTGGCCTACACCTGGGTCATGGTCGATATGCCGGGCGCAGCATTTCCCGCCAGGCCGCCCCAAGGGAAATCAGCCCCCTCGGGGGGCAGCGTGGTACGCGAAGCGACAAGCGTGGAGGCCAGCTTTCCCGCCGGGCCGCCCCCAGGGAAAGCAGCCCCCTCGGGGGGCAGCGAAGTACGCGAAGCGACAAGCGTGGGGGCCAGCTTTCCCGCCCGGCCGTCCCCAGGGAAATCAGCCCCCCCAGGAGGCAGTGAGCCACGCGCAGCAAGCGTGCGCGGAGGCCAGCAAGCCGTGCTGGTGCAGGTGGCCGAAACGCTGGAAAAACGCAAGACGCTGGCCACCGAAATTGTCAAAGGCGTGATGGTGCCGCAGTTTGTCACGCTGCCTCTGGCCGTGCTGCTGGTCTGGCTGGCGCTGCTGCGCGGCATCAAGCCGCTGGACCAGCTGGAAAAACGCATCCGTGCGCGCAAACCCGACGACATGAGCCCGCTCGACGAAACCGTGGTACCGGAAGAAGTCGTGCCGCTGGTGTCGTCGATCAATGACTTGCTGAGCCGGCTCAAGATCTCGCTGACAACCCAGAAGCGCTTTCTGGCCGACGCCGCGCACCAGCTGAAAACCCCGCTGGCTGGTTTGCGCATGCAGGCCGATCTGGCCCAGCGCGAGACCGACGCGGACGAGCTGAAAAAATCCCTTAAACACATAGGCCGCGCCAGCATACGCGCGACCCACACCGTCAACCAGCTGCTGGCCCTGGCCCGCGCCGAAACCACCGGCCGCAGCTTGCCCAAACAAGCGCTGGACCTGGTGCAGGTCGTCTCCGAAGCGATCCAGGACTCGGTGCCGCGGGCGCTGGAAAAACACATTGACCTCGGCTACGAAGGGCCGCCCGCTGGCGAGCCGGCCAGCGCGCTGGAGGCCAATCCGACGCTGCTCAAAGAGCTGGTCCGAAACCTGCTCGACAACGCCCTGAACTACACGCCCGAAGGGGGGCAGGTCACCGCACGGCTGCTGACCGACCGTTTCAGTGGCGTTCTGATGCTGCTGATTGAAGACTCCGGCCCGGGCATTCCGGAGTCAGAACGCTCACTGGTGTTCGAACCCTTTTACCGCGCGCTCGGCACCAACGTGGATGGCTCGGGTCTGGGGCTGGCCATTGTTCTGGAAATTGCAAAGCAGCATGGCGCCACCATCAGCATTGAAGACGCGGCCCTGCCGGGTCGCCCGGAGTCGCCCGGCACGCGCGTGACCGTGCGCTTCATTGGCATGGACCGGCCCAACACGGAAACCCATGACAGCACCGGTTAGTCGCCGAAAGCGCCGAGTATGCATGAAATAGGCTTGTAGGCCTTATAAATAGGACCTATAAAGCTATTAAATACATAGCAACTTGCGCTTGGCGGCCGGCCCTTGAGCGCGGCGCGGTGCTGACCGAGACCACGCCGCAGTTGGAGGAAAAAGACGGGCCGCCCGCTTGCCGGGCCCGTTGCACCGGCAAGCACAGCAGGCTCGTCAACGGCCGCGCCAGGCTGGCTTTTAACCTTTTCAGGACCGGCATTCAAGGTGCCTGCCAGCCTGACTTTTCACGCGCCTGCGAACAGGCGTTCTGCGCTCAAGACGTTTTAAGCAGCCCCGCAACATGCAGTTTTGTCGCAGACCCCATCAAACTCACCCACAAGGGAAACTTTTGGGGTAGGCTGTACCGCTGCGATGGGCCCCAACACGATGGCGCCAACCGCTCAGACAAGTAGCAAGTAGCGGGGTAACGGGGCCTTGCTCGGCAGGGGCATCATCCGCCGCGCAGGATCGGTCAGCGCCTGTACACACCAGGGAGTTCAGCATGGCGAGCAAAGCACCCGGAAAAACCCACCCCGCCGTGGACGCGATCAAAAAATCGGGCGCTGCCAAGGTCAAGGTGGCCGTCAGTGATATCGACGGCATCCTGCGCGGCAAGTACCTGCACCGGGACAAGTTTTTTGGCGCAGTCGAGCCTCACCCGGCCGGTGGCTTTGGTTTTTGCGACGTGGTGCTGGGCTGGGACATGACGGACACCTGTTACGACAACACCTCGGTCACCGGCTGGCAACACGGATTTCCGGATGCGCTGGCACGGCTGGACTTGAACACCGCACGCCATGTGCCCTGGGACGACCGTGTGCCGTTTTTCCTCGGCGAATTTGTCAATGC
>JBKJZS010000280.1:0-11651 GCA_046714915.1 Polaromonas sp.
CCGCGGCGGCGGGGTTGTCCTTTCCGCGCGTGAGGCTGACGGCATCCTGCACGATGGGCCCGTACAGCGTGGTCGGCACCGCCCACATCGAACCGCCCTTGAGTTTGCCGCCTTCGAGCACCTGCGATAGCGCGACGAAACCCAGCTCGGCGTTGCCGGTTGCAATGAAGCTGTAGGTCTGCCCGAGGCTTTCGCCCAGGACCAAACGCGGTGTCAGTCGTTCGGTCAGACCGAGTTTGGTGATGGCTTCCATCGCGGCTGCGCCATAGGGCGCCAATTTGGGTTGGGCAATCGCGATTTTCCTGAACACCCCGTTTTTGAGCACCGCTCCCTGCGCATCAACCAGCGCCGGATTGGCCGACCACAGCACCAGCTTGCCCTTGGCATAGGTAAAGCGACTGCCCGGTACCGCCAGCCCTTCTTTCTCGATCTTTGCCGGAGTTTCATCGTCGGCGGCCAGAAATACATCGAATGGAGCACCGTTTTTGATCTGCGCGTAGAGCTTTCCTGTAGAGCCGATGACGATTTCGGCTTTGTGCCCGGTGGTTTTCTCCAACACCGCAGCAATCGCCTGCATCGGTGCGGCGAAGTTGGCCGCTACCGCAACGGTGACGTCGGCGGCGTGCGCAAAACCCAGTGTCAATGCACCCATCGCGGCGAGCAAGCGGGAAAAATTCATATAACACCTCGCTATTCAAAAAAGGAATAGCGAAAGTATAGCCTTCAATGACGGCGCGGGTGGACAATGCGCGCATGAAGAAAATCCAACTCCAGCTGGCTGGCGCGCTTGGTCACGATGCGACCGACAAGCGCATAGATATTCTTCGCCGTATCGGCGCGGCAGGCTCTATTTCGGAAGCGGCACGCGCGGCTGGCGTCAGCTACAAAGCAGGTTGGCAGGCTGTCGATACGCTGAGCAATCTGGCCGGCATTGCACTGGTTGAGCGCATGGTTGGCGGCTCGGGCGGAGGGGGGGCGCGCCTGACCGACGCGGGCCGGGAATTGCTGCGGGCTGCGGACGAACTGGCGCAGGCGCGCACGCAGGTGCTGGCGCGTTTGGCAGGCAAAGGGGACCGTTTGCCCAACCCTTCAGCGCTGGCCGCGTTGGGACTGCGCACCAGCATGCGTAACCAGCTCCCTTGCACCGTAATGAGTGTGCTTGCGCAGGGGCAGGCGGTGCGGGTGCAACTGGCGTTGGCCGGCGGAATGCTGATCTTTTCACGCATCACCCGAGAGAGTGCGCAACTTCTGGCTTTATCGGCAGGCCAGCAGGTCCTCGCTTTATGCAAAGCGACCGCCGTGAAGGTATCGGCGGACGCTCTGCCAGATGCAGGGAGTAACCTGCTGCACGGCCGCACAACGCGCGTTTCTCGCGCCGCCGGCGGCGGTGAAGTGGCGCTCACGCTTGATGGAGGCCTTCAGCTGGTGGGCTTTGCTGGCCCGGGCTGTGAACTCAAGGTGCGTCGTCCGGCCGTAGCCGCCATCAATGAGTCCGCGGTGGTGGTCGCGGTTGCTCAATAGATTCCGGATTAGGGCCTGGCAACGCTATTTTCGCCAAAAACAGCGTTGCCAGGCCCTACCGCAATATCCCGAGCGCAAACGGCAAACTGAGCAATCCGAGCAGGGTCGACACAGTGACCAAGCCGGCCACATAAGCGCCGTTGTAACCCATGCGGGCCGCCAGAACGTAGCAGCTGGAGGCGGTCGGTAACGCCGAAAACGCCAGCAAAACAGTGGTTTGCACGGGCGACAGGCGAAAAGCCCAGGACAGCCCCAGGGCGATCAGTGGCATCAAAAGGTGGCGGATGGTAAGCACTGCCACGGCCAGGGTTTTGGCTTTGGCCAGCGTACCGAACTGCATTCCGGCGCCAGCGGCCATCAGCCCCAGCGCCAGTGACGCGGCGCCAATGCGTGTCGCGCTGGGCTCCAGCCATACCGGCATCTGAAAACCCATCAGGTTGGCCACCAGACCAGTGGCTGTCGCAATGATCAGCGGGTTACGCACCAGTGCGCGGATAAAAGCGCTGTTGGCGTGCCGCGCCATCGGCCAGATGGCACCGACGTTGAACAGGGGCACACAGACGCCGATCAGCACGGCAATCAACAGCAGGCCTTCGGCGCCGGCCAACCGGTCTGCCAGCGCCAGCGCGATGAAGGAGTTAAAGCGGAAAGCGACTTGCGCACTGGCAGCGTGCTCCCGCGCATCAATGCGCGCCCCCAGCCAGGGCAGGTGGGGCAGGCAGTAGGCCAGCGCGATACCCAGCACGCCCATGGCCAGCCCGGCGCCGATCAGCCCGGAGGCTGCACCCAGATCGAGCGGGCTTTTGACAATGGACTGAAAAAGCAGGACTGGAAACAGGAAGTAATAAACCAGACTTTCAACCTGCTCCCAGACCGTTCGGTTCAGGGCGGTGTAACGACACACCAGGTAGCCACACAGAATCAGCAAAAAATCGGGGAAAAGAAGTTGGGCATAGTTCACCCGCCGAGAATAACCGCAAAGCCTTGACACTTCGGGTTTGCCCTTAGGGCTGCTCGGCCTACCTCCCGCCCCGGGCGTTTGCGTCTAAAAGCCGCTGTGATTCGAATCCGGAAGAGGCGTTGAGTCGCGGGCCAGGTTGGACTCTTGTGCGGTGCACACTCCGTCGTCTTGCGTCTGGCGGCGCATTCCGCAAAAGGCCCTGCCACGCGCGGCAGGAGTCCAGCATGCGGTCGGCTTCGTCAACCACGAAGAACTGCACTGGGTCAAGTTTGATTTGCATGCTGCGTTGCGGGTCAGAGATTGGGGCATGGCCTTGCCTAGGCGTAATCCACGACACGCAGACGTGGCGCTTGCGCTTACGATAGTGGCTATATTTTTTTCTCTATCGCAAGGAAATTCGCTATGCAACGTCGTTATCTGCTGACCCTTTCTGCGCTGACGCTGGCCACTGTTGCAGCAGGTTCTGCGTTTGCCCAGGCGTACCCCAACAAGGTCATCAAGCTACAGGTGCCTTTCGCGCCCGGCGGTACCACCGACATCATCGGCCGTGTCATTGCCGAGCCGCTGGGCAAGGCGCTGGGCCAGACCGTGATCATTGAAAACAAGGCCGGTGGTGGTGGCGTGATCGGCGCCACCGAAACGGCGCGTGCTGCACCCGATGGTTACTCGTTGGGCATGGCCACGGTGTCCACCACGGCAGCCAACCCGGCCATCAACCCGAAGATTCCGTACAACTCGCTGACGGACTTCACGCCCATCATCAACATCGCAGCCACACCCAACCTCATTGCGGTACACCCCAGCTTTCCGGCCAGGAACTACAAGGAGTTCATCGCCGAGATCAAAAAGAATCCCGGCAAGTACTCTTACGCTTCGTCAGGCACAGGTGGCATTGGTCACCTGCAAACCGAACTTTTTAAAAACCTGACCGGCACCTTCATCACCCACATTCCTTACCGTGGCGCGGGTCCGGCACTCAATGACACGGTGGCCGGGCAGGTGCAGATCATTTTCGACAACATTCCCTCGGCGCTGCCCTTCATTCAGCAAAAACGCTTGATCCCCATCATCGTCGCTGCGCCGCAGCGTCTGGTCGTTTTGCCGGATGTGCCGACCTTCAAGGAAGTCGGCCTGGAGCCGGTGAATCGCATGGCCTATTACGGCATTCTGGGTCCCAAAGGTCTGTCCAGGGAAGTCGTTGACAAGGTCAGTGCGGCGACCCTGAAGGCGCTGCAGGACCCGGCCGTGCGCAAGCGCATCGAAGACACGGGTTCGATCATCGTCGGCAACACGCCAGAGCAATTTGGCGCCCAGATCAGGGCCGAGTACGAGGTCTACAAAAAAGTGGTGGACACCGCCGGCCTCAAGCTCGAATAAGCAGCGCACGGGCGCGCCGCCTGGCCCGGCCCGCGGCCTGAGCGGCGGCCCCACAGGTCTTGTGCTCGGCGGGGCTTTTCTGGGCCGATTTTTTTGGTATGGTTGCAGCCATGAAGCCCGAGAGCCAGTCCAGCATTGACGCCTTTATCGACGCCTTGTGGCTGGAAGACGGCTTGTCGAGAAACACGCTGGCCGCCTACCGGCGCGACCTGTCGCTTTATGCCCGCTGGGCCGGCACGCAGGGACGCCGGCTCGATGACAGCTCCGAAAGCGAGCTGAATAGCTATTTTTCCGTTAAACACGCCAGCACCAGGGCCACCTCGGCCAACCGGCGGCTGACGGTGTTCAAGCGTTACTTTCGCTGGGCCTTGCGCGAGCGCCTTATTGCCGCCGACCCCACGCTCAAGCTGCAGTCGGCCAAACAGGCTTTGCGTGTGCCCAAGCTCATGTCCGAAGCCCAAGTCGAGTCTTTGTTGGCAGCGCCCGGCGAAGACTCTGCCCTCGGACTGCGTGACCGCGCGATGCTGGAGTTGATGTACGCCAGCGGGCTGCGCGTCAGTGAACTGGTCGGCCTCAAGACTTTTCACATCAGCATGAACGATGGTGTGCTCAGAGTTATGGGCAAGGGCAGCAAAGAGCGTCTTGTGCCTTTTGGCCAGGTTGCCCGGCAGGCGACGGTGCGTTATCTCGCCGAAGCGCGCCCGGCGATTCTGGCGGGCCGCCAAAGCGACGACTTGTTTGTCACCGTCCGCGGCAAGGCAATGAGTCGGGTGATGTTCTGGATGCTGGTGAAAAAATACGCGCAGCGGGCGGGCATCAGCTCGCCGTTGTCGCCCCACACGCTGCGCCATGCGTTTGCGACCCACCTGCTCAACCACGGCGCCGACCTGCGCGCGGTGCAGATGCTGCTGGGTCATGCCGATATATCCACCACGACCATCTACACCCATGTGGCGCGCGAACGCTTGAAGGCCTTGCATGCGCAGCATCATCCCAGGGGTTAACGCAGCGCCAGGCACTGCGGGGCAAAGTCGTGGACAGCCTTCGCTTTTGAAAACTCTCGTGTCATCTTTCAAGCCCCATTTTGAGTCCCGTTTCGAGGCCCTTTGACCCGACGACACAGCCTGTTCACCCTGTCTTTGTTGGCGCTCTGCGCCGGCGGGGTCTCTTCTGCTGCAATGGCTCAAGCCGCCTCGACAAGTCCAGCACCGGCCTGGCCGGCGCGCGTTATTCGCGTTGTGGTGACCTACCCGCCGGGCGGCATCAGCGACAACGTCGCGCGGGCACTGGCCGACAAGCTGGCGCTGCAGCTGGGCACGCCGGTTGTTGTCGAAAACCGTGCTGGTGCGGGCGGCAGCTTCGGCCATGTCCCCTATAAAGGCGGTGGCCAGGGACGCGCCCGATTGGGCGGTCCTGGGGGAAGAGGGGGCTGGCAGGGGTGAGCGCTGCGGCTGGACTCGTAGCCGCGTGCCAGTGGACCGCGTGAACGGGCTCAGGCTGCGACTGAGCGGCGCCCTTCAAGGAGGAGCAAGTCGGCCAGCGCGAGCCAGGGCGGCGCAATCGGGTGTCGCGCGCTGTCACCCAAAAGTGAGCTTGGGGGCGCGCGAATAAGCGTGTGTTGGTGCAGTCCTGCCAGCGCTCAAATGAACGGTCACCTGTGACTTCCGGAGTGATACATATAGTCGCGCCGGAAGGGATAACTGGCCTGGGCGCCCTTTATCTTTTCGTCCGCGACATGGGGCGAAGGCCGGGTCGCCAGCATCTGATGTAGCGCGAGCCAGCCCCGCTCGAAACTCATGGCGCTACCTGCGAGGTAAAGGCGGTAGGCGCGCAGGGTTTTCTCCGCCTGCGCAGCGCCGGAGGTGGCTGCAAGAACCTGCAGCGCTTCGGTCAGCCTGTCCTCCAGCGCATCGGACCAGTCCCACAGCGTGCGCGCATAGTGCGGGCGCAGGTTTTCCGTGTCCACCATTTCAAGTCCGGAGCGTGCCAGGTGATTCAACACGCCGCTGACATGCAGCAACTCGCCGCCGGGGAAAATGTACTTCTCGATGAAGTCGCCCATGCCGGCGCCCAGCTGGTGGTTGTCCAGCCCGCCGGCCGTGATGCCATGGTTCATGACCATCCCGCCCGGTGTCAGCAGGCGCCTGATTTTGTCAAAGTAAGCCGTCATGTTGGCGCGGCCCACATGCTCGAACATGCCGACCGATGAGATTTTTTCAAAGGGGCTGCTTTCGTCCAGATCACGGTAGTCGCGCAACTCGATGCGAACCCTGGTCTGCAGGCCTTTCCTGTCAATCAGGCGCTGCACATGGGCATGCTGGTTTTTCGACAGCGTGATGCCGGTGGCGTCGACGCCGTAATGTTCTGCTGCCCACAGCAGCAAGGCGCCCCAGCCGGCCCCAATGTCCAGGAAGCGCTCGCCGGGCTGGAGCATCAGTTTGCGGCAGATGTGGTCAAGCTTGGCTTCCTGAGCTTGCGCCAGCGACATGTCGCTGGTGCGGTAGTAGGCGCATGAGTAAACACGGCGCGGGTCCAGCCACAACGCATAAAAGTCGTCCGAGACGTCGTAGTGGAACTGGATTTGCTCGGCATCTTTCTCCAGTGAGTGGGCTTTGAACGAACGGATCTGGCGCTGCAAGCCGGTCCACCAGCCGGCGCCTGTAGCTACCGGGTCTGCCGGCAGCAGGCCGGCCGCCACAGTCATCACATCGCGCATGCGGCCTTCCAGCTTGAGTGAGCCCTCGACAAAATCCTCGGCCAGAATACCGATCTGTCCCGTTTTCAGGCGGGCCAGGCTGGACCATCGGGAGAACGACATCTTGACCGGTGCGCCCGGCGGGCCGAGCACCTGACCTTCGGGCAGTTGCACGGCAACCGGGGCCAGCAGGCGGGCGATTTGGGACTCAATATGTGGAACGAGGTGCCGGATCATTGCAATCTCCTTAGCCAAGCCATTTTCAGTCTGAACCGATTTGAGTCTAATTGTTCCGCCGCCTTTTGTCTGATTTGCCGGCTTGATGCAGATCAACAGGCTGCTGCTATCCCATCATTGCGTTGCCATGGTTGTCTGTTTGCAGCAATGCACAACGATTCAGCGCCCCAGCTGGGCCAGCTCCGCCTCGTCAAAACCAGCGGCGCGGCGGGCTGGCAGGTTGAAAGGCCCTTTGAGCTTGGGGGCCTGGTAGCGCGTTACCAGTTCGGCGTAGGTGCGGATCGGATCCAGCTGGCGCTGGCCGCACAGGTAGCGGTACCAGTGGTTGCCGACGGCCACATGGCCGATTTCGTCCTGCAGGATGATGTCCAGGATCTCGCCGCCGCGCCGGTCGCCGACGGAAATCAGTTTGTTGCGGATCGCCGGCGAGGCGTCCAGGCCGCGCGCTTCCAGCGTGCGCGGCACCAGCGCCAGCCGGGCCAGCAGGTCGCCCTGCGTCTTTTCGGCCATTTCCCACAAGCCATTGTGGGCCGGGAAATCGCCGTAGGCAAAACCCATCTCCTGCAGGTGGGCACTCAGAAGCTGAAAATGCAGCGCTTCTTCCCTCGCCACCTGCGCCCAGTCGCGGTAATAGCGTTCCGGCATGCCGCCCCAGCGCCAGACAACATCAAGCGCCAGATCGACGGCGTTGGTCTCAATGTGCGCCAGCGCATGGATCAACGCTGCACGTCCTTCCAGCGTGCCGACGGCGCGATTTTTCATCTGCGACGGCGGCAGCAGCAAGGGCCGCTCGGGCCGACCGGGAATGCCGGGCACGGCGGCAATGTGCTCGGCGGCACCGAGCAGGGCTGCGTCCGGACTGAGGCTGCGGGCCGCCAGTGCCTTGTGCGCGGGATCGCGGATCACGATGATGTCCTGGGCCAGTTGTCGGAGGGATGTCGTCATGCAGCGATTTTCCGCTAGCGCCAGCACGCCCGTCCCGGGTTTTTTTTGCCGCAAGGCGGGGTTCAAATTTGCTATAAAAATGATAGCTATTTGCGCCTGCCAGGTATGGGCTGAAGGCCATTTTTATCCATATAAAGACTTGAATCCCGGTCGCAGCACAGGTCGTCGCGGCGACACCACCCCGGTTTGCACGTGGCTCTTTACAATGGAGTTCATCTAGAGACAAAGGACAAACACGATGGCGATTTACCAACTCGACGACCTCATCCCCCAAATGCACGAATCTGCTTGGGTGGCTGACAGCGCGCAGGTGATTGGCAATGTCGAGCTGGCGCAGGACACCAGCGTCTGGTTCGGCTCCGTGATCCGGGGCGACACGGAAGCCATCCGCATTGGGCGCGGCTCCAACATTCAGGATGCGAGCGTGCTTCATGCGGACGCGGGTGTACCGCTGACGATTGGTGAAAACGTGTCGATCGGACATCAGGTCATGCTGCATGGCTGCACCATTGGCGATGGCTCCCTGATCGGGATTGGGGCGGTGGTTCTCAATCACGCGAAGATTGGCAAAAACTGTCTGGTCGGGGCAGGCTCGCTGGTGACTGAAGGCAAGGAGTTTCCCGACGGCTCGATGATTCTGGGCAGTCCGGCCAAGGCGGTGCGGCAGCTCTCGCCCGAGCAGATTGCGGGTTTAAAAATGAATGCGCAGCACTATCTAGACAATGCCCGGCGTTACAGAGCCGGGTTCAAGAAGATCGCCTGAGCCTTATCGACACCATGACCCAACCCAACAAGTACACACACAGAGCCGGCGTGAGCGCTTTTATGCCAGCAGGGGCCGCGGATCTGGCTCCGCCAGTTCGCAGGCGCAGCGTCCTCCCGGGGGGCAGCGCAGTACACGAAGTGACAAGCGTGGGGGCCTGATGTCACAACTCCATAAATTTATATTCGATGGCTTGCCGGTGCGCGGCATGCTGGTGCGCTTGACCGACGCCTGGCAGGAAATCCTCAAGCGTCGCGAGGCCAGCGGGGGCTATCCGGTCGAGGTCATGCAGTTGTTGGGCGAAATGACAGCTGCGGCTGCGCTGATGCAAAGCAACATCAAATTCAACGGCGCACTGGTGCTGCAAATTTTCGGCGACGGACCGGTCAAACTGGCCGTGGCGGAAGTGCAGCCCGACATGAGCCTGCGCGCCACCGCCACCGTGACGGGCACGGTGCAGCCAGGCGACAGCCTGAGTGGGCTGGTTAATGTCAACAATCAGGGGCGCTGCGCGATCACGCTGGATCCGAAAGACAGGCTGCCGGGTCAGCAACCCTACCAGGGCGTGGTGCCGCTGTTTGGCGACCAGCATGAAAAGATTGAAAATCTGGGCGAAGTGCTGGAGCACTACATGTTGCAGAGCGAACAACTGGACACGCGGTTGATTCTGGCGGCCGACAGCCAGGTAGCGGCTGGCTTGCTGATTCAGCGCCTGCCGGTGCAGGGTCAGGGTAATCTGCAGGGCATAAGCAGGTCGGAGTCCAATGAAGACGAGATCGGCCTGAACGAACACTACAACCGCATCTCGATTTTGGCCGCCAGCCTCAAGCGTGAAGAGCTGCTGAGCCTGGATGCCGACACGATTTTGCATCGTCTGTTCTGGGAAGAAAAAATCACCCGGTTTGTGCCAAGCGCGCCGACCTTTGCCTGCAGCTGCTCCCAGGAGCGTGTCAGCGGCATGCTGCGCGGTCTGGGCACCGCCGAGGTGGAAAGCATCATTTCCGAGCGCGGCCGCATTGATGTGGGCTGCGAGTTTTGCGGCGCGCAGTACGGCTTTGATCCGGTTGATGCGGCACAAATTTTCACCAGCCAGAGCAGTCAGCTGCCGCCCGCTTCGACCGTTCAGTGAATAGGCTCTAGCCGGCGCGCTTTGTCAGAAGGTCGCTGAGCAAGCGCCGTTCGCACTGAGGGTCGCTGCAGGTATCGCATGCCCAGACCCACTTTGTGTTGTCCAGCCTGTTGACCTCGGGGGTGTCGGCCGCTGGCGCCAGGCCTGGCTTGCCGCTGGGAAGCAAGGCATTCAGTGCATTGAGCGCGTTCTGCCAGCGCACCGACCCCAGGCCGTAAATCACCTGGTAAGCAATTCCGGCGCGTCCCAGGGCTGCGCGCAGCAAGGCATCGGTCTGCTCGCGCGCTCGCAGGGCGTTGGCTGGTGCGGGCAGGTCCAGGCCGGTAAGCAGCGTCAGATCATGGCTACGCTGGTGTGCAAGGGCAAAGTCGTAAATTGAACGGTCGCCAAACAATATCTCGCTGTCAATGGCAGTCGCGAGCGGCGTGGTGTCGGCAATGAGTAGATCCACCGGGGCCGCCTCTTGTATGCAGTGTCTCTGCGCCTGCGCCAGGCCCCGCAGCTCGTCGACGCGCGGTGTCCGGCCGGTGCGGCCGCTCCATTCATGCCGCAAGTCCGGAACAATGGCGCTTGTGCGACCCAAGGCTTGATAGTGCCGCTCGAGTGCAGCTGCAAGTACGGTTTTTCCGCTGCTCGATGCGCCCAGAATGGATATTTTCATGAAAGACCGGGTTGATGAGGGCAGGCCGACTGCGGCGCGGAGCAGGTAGATGCGCTGGGGAGTTATTTTGGCAATGGCCGCTGTCACAGCCCCAGTGTCTGCCATATCTGATCGACTTTGTCTGATCGACTTTGGCTTTGACTGCATCCGGCCTCCTGATCGGCTGACCCCACTCCCTGCAGGTTTCGCCTGGCCACTTGTTCGTCGCATCCATCCCCATCTTGCTGCCCCGTCCACTGACGGGAGACGCAAAATCGAGGTAATCGATGGGCGTGTTGTCCACCAGCAGGGTGCATTCGCCGGAGGTCTGGCAATGTAGCTACTGTGGAAGCGGGGGCATTCATGGACAAACTTTTCCTGCAAACAGCCAAACAGACGAATCACGTCGGTTCTGGAAGATAGCAGTGAAGACACACCGTCCGCTTGATATGGATTAAGGAATCACTACATCGGCGGTCGATAAGAAGGTATTGGCGTCAAAGAGATTCTGGCGGGAGAAACACCTCGCGCCAGGGGCAGGAGGCGTGAGCCTATTTGGCGATCTGGACGAAAATCTCGTTGGGTTTGACCATGCCCAACTCGTGGCGTGCTTTTTCTTCGACCATTTCAAGGCCCTCCTTGAGGTCTTTCACCTCGGCAGCCAAGCGCTCATTGTCGGCTTGCCCTAGCGCGTTTTTGGCCGTCTGCTCGTTCAGTTTGCGCTGCATGTCGTTGACACTGGGAATGCTGCCCCGGCCCACCCAGAGTTGCACGTGCACGATGGCAAGTAGCGCAATCAAAAGGGCAGGGACGATGCGGTTTCCCACAGGCGTCAGGCCTTCGCAGGGCCGCCCCAAGAAGGCCAGAGTCCCCTCGGGGGGCAGTGCAGCGGCGCAGCCGCAAACGTGGGGGCGCGCATGTTGTTAGCGCAGGTTGTAAAAAGCGTCGCGGCCGGGATAAGACGCGATGTCACCCAAGTCCTCTTCGATGCGCAGTAGCTGGTTGTACTTGGCCATACGGTCAGAGCGGCTGAGCGAACCGGTCTTGATCTGCCCGGCGTTGGTGCCGACCGCGATGTCGGCAATCGTGGAGTCTTCGGTTTCGCCAGAGCGGTGCGAGATCACGGCGGTGTAGCCGGCCCGTTTGGCCATTTCAATCGCGGCAAAAGTCTCGGTCAGCGTTCCGATCTGGTTGATCTTGATCAGGATGGAGTTGGCGATGTTCCTGTCGATGCCCTCCTTGAGGATTTTGGTGTTGGTGACAAACAGGTCGTCGCCGACCAACTGAACTTTCTTACCCAGGCGTTCGGTCAAGGTTTTCCAGCCGTCCCAGTCACCTTCGGCCATGCCGTCTTCAATGCTGATGATGGGGTATTTGTCGACC
>JBKJZS010000281.1:0-3757 GCA_046714915.1 Polaromonas sp.
ACCTTGGGGTCTGGTGGTGTCTCAAGCATGCTCGAGCATTGTTCTCTGGCACTCGAATGAAAGACATGACCACTTTCATTAAAGCTATTGACTTCAATGCGCCACTACCTATTGATAGGAGCGCTGACCTGTCCCACGTATTCCCGCAGATTGGCATCATTAACGATATTCGAAATCATCTAGTTCACTACTCATCCTCAAGCTACAGCTACAAGGACCCCAGCCATCGCGTCGTTGCAAACGAACGCCCATCTAGATATGGCAGTGTGGCCGGATACGAAATTAGCGCAGAAATCATTACCCAGATCACGCAAGACCTTTACTCGATTGCCAATCATCTAAACATGCATCACGGACGCCAGCGCAGCGGGCCTTTCACCCCTTGGCGGGAGAACGCTCCTTCTGACCCGCCAACGCCATGGCTTTATAAACAGCTTCAACCAATTGAAAAGTGGGAAACGAGTCCTGAAGGCGCTCGAACGTCTCCTCTCCAGCAAAAATCATCGCCTGCGAAATCACAGGCTCGCCAGCCCCAAGCGCTGGGAAAGTAGCTTCAATATCGAATTCAGAATCCGGCCTGTCACGCGTAGTCATTATAGGGTTTGTTAAATGCATACTTCGGAAAAAAGAGGCTTTAGCCCTTTAAACACGGGCGCAGCAAGCTATTATTTTGATAGCTAATCGCATTCTCGGCAGAGCGCTACGGAATCCGGATTTCAACCGTGGTCCGGCCCGGCCTGCTGTCAATCGAGACCGCCACGCCAATCGCCGATTCCCGCTCGCGCATCGACAGCAGGCCTTTGCGCGGCGGCGATGCAGCGTCAAAACCGCGTCCGTTGTCGACGATGCGCAGGCACACGCCGGTTCCCGCCATCCCGCGGCCTCGATGGCCCAAGTGGGAAATCACCAGCGCCTCGCAGGTCCAGCCCATTGCCATCGGGCAGGGCCAGGGAGGCTGCACGGCAGCTGATGATAAGTGCAGGCCGCATCACGGCACTGGGGAGCGCGCTCTCTGCAGGGTCGGGCCGGGTCTGCTTGCACGTCCTGCAGGGCTCCACTTTTAACGCTTCGCTGGTCTGACGCAATCCCCGGTTTATGGGATTACCCGACAGCCGCGCGCCCGCTGACCCCACCGATTGAAGGCAGGTTTGGCCCTGCATCCATGCTGGACGAGCGATAACAGCTACCAACTCAATAGCAACGCCCGGACATCAGGCGCGAACTTCCAGGCCGGCACTCGCGCCGCGCGCGGTGAGAAGAGTCAGGCCGAGCCGCCTTGACAAGTCAGAACGGAATGTCGTCGTCCATGTCGTCAAAGCCGCTGGCAGCTTTGGATGGCGCGGGAGCGCGTGGCGCCGCAGCGGGCGCCCGCGGGGCGGCGGCCGGCGGGCGGGAATAGGCACGTTCGCCGCCATCGCCTTCACCCTCTCCGCCGGGGGCACCCATGCCTTCCCGGCTGCCCAGCATCTGCATTTCGCTGGCAATGATGTCGGTTGCGTATTTTTCAACGCCGTCTTTGTCCGTGTACTTGCGGGTTTTCAGACGCCCCTCGATGTAGACCGAACGACCTTTTTTGAGGTATTCGCCGACGATTTCGGCCTGACGGCCAAAAAAGCTGACCCGATGCCATTCGGTCTCTTCGACCATTTCACCGGCCTTGTTTTTGTACTTGCTGCTGGTGGCAATAGCGATGTTGGCGACCGCGTCGCCGCTGGGCATGTAACGGATTTCAGGGTCGCGGCCCAGATTGCCGACGAGGATGACTTTATTGACTGAGGCCATGACGTGTTCTCCTAATTTTCACAGTTTAACTGGCTGCGCAGACCCTGAACCGGGTGCTGACGCCGAACTGGATTTTTCCGCCAGACGGTCGAACCGGACATTAACCCCCGCGGGGGGGCAGAGAGCTACATGCAGTGAGCGAACGCGGGGGCAGCCCCGCCGCCCGGCCCGGCGCTTTCATCGGCCAAGGCACCACCAGCCACAGCAGCATCAGGGCGCCACAGGCGGCAAAGAGAGCCGGCGTACCCGCGGTTTTGGTCAGCCAGCCGCCTAAAGCGCCGCCGACAAAAAACCCGAGTGACTGCAAGGTGTTGTAAACGCCCAGTGCCGCGCCGCGCGAATGGGCCGGCGCCACCCGTGAGGCCAGGCTGGGCTGGCTGGCTTCAAGCACATTGAAGCCGCAGAAAAACAGGAACAGCAAAACGCCCAGCCAGGCCAGGCTGGGCCCGCCCGCCGCCGCGGCCGAGCCCATCAAACCGAACTGCACCAGCATGATCAGCGCCACAGCGGCCAGGAACACGGCGCGCAGGTAGCCGCGTTTTTCCAGCGGAAACAGCGTGCACCCCATCACCCCAAAAGACGCCAGCACCGCCGGCAGGTACACCTGCCAGTGGTCGTTTTTGTCCAGCCCGGCCTGCACCAGCAGCGCAGGTATCGCCACCCACATGGCCAGTTGCACCGCATGCAACACAAACACCCCAAAATCAAGCCGAAGCAAGGCGCCGTTTTTCAGCACTTCGGCCAGGCTGCCGCGGGGCCGGTTGACCTGATGCAGCGGCTCGGGCGGCACCCACCAGATCACTGCGGCAATGCCGGCCAAGGCCAGCAAGCCGGTCAGCGCAAACAGTCCCCCCAGACCGATATGCGCCGCCAGCACCGGGGCCAGCACCAGCGACACCGCAAACATCAGGCCAATGCCGGCGCCCACCAGGGCCATGGCCTTGGTGCGCACCTCGTCCCGGGTGGTGTCGGCCAGCAGCGCGGTGACGGCCGCCGAGATGGCACCGGCGCCCTGCAGCGACCGGCCAATGATCAGCCAGCTCAGGTCGGGCGCCCAGGTCGCGACAAAACTGCCCAGTGCAAACACCAGCAGGCCGAAAATAATTACCTTCTTGCGACCCAGCCAGTCCGATGCCATGCCGAAGGGAATTTGCAAAATGCCCTGCGTCAGGCCATAAATGCCCATTGCCAGGCCAATCCGCGCCGGGTCGTCACCGCCGGGGTAATGGGCCGCTTCCAGCGCAAACACCGGCAACACCAGAAACAAGCCGAGCATGCGCAGCGCAAAAATGGAGGCCAGCGACGCGCTGGCACGCCGCTCGGTGGCGGTCATGGGGTAGGAAGGCGGGGCAGGCAGGACTGGAGGCACGGTCAACAATAAAAAGGGCTTATTCAGGGCAGGCCGCGTGAACCTGCGGGCTCGGAAGCTCTATTGTCTTTGAATTGGAGCCAGATTTTTCAGTCCCGTGTTCTGCAATCACAAACGGCGTCCGCCCCCGGCCCCGCGCACGCGGGGCAGCACCGGAAAACACACATCAGTCTATGATGGAGGGTTTTGCGGCGCCCTAAACAGTGAATTCTTCCACCGACGGCAACCACCTCCTCCCCGCAGCAGAGGGCAGGCCAGTGAGCGAGCCCGACGCCGACCCAGCGCCTGCCGCCTCGAGCGTCGCCGGGCCGACCCAGGACGCGAAGGCTGCCACGGGAAGCAGCGCAGCAGCCGAAACGGCAAGCATGGGGGCCGCCGGACGCAGCGCCGGTCCGCCCCAAGCAAGTCCAGCCCCCTCGGGGGGCAGCGCATTACACGCAGTGAAAAGCGTGGGGGCTCATTCCATCAGCATCCGCGGAGCGCGCACGCACAACCTCAAGAACATCGACCTCGACATTCCGCGCAACCAGCTGGTGGTGATCACCGGCCTGAGTGGGTCGGGCAAGTCGTCGCTCGCCTTTGACACCTTGTATGCCGAAGGCCAGC
>JBKJZS010000282.1:0-1631 GCA_046714915.1 Polaromonas sp.
CGCACCGAGTCCATCCTGATGTCGATGCCGCCGCTGGTGAGCTGGTCTTACCAGCGTCCGATTGAGGCGGGCTCAGCGGAAGAGCGTCTGCACAAAGAGTTTTTAATCCGGCGGGACTGGCTTTGACGGCGGCACCGGCCGTCATCAAACCCGACCGGGAAAGTCCCCTAAAGCGCTTGGGCGTTTTTGGTGGCGCCTTCGATCCACCCCACACCGCGCATGTGGCGCTGGCGCTGGCAGCAGTCGCCCAACTGCAGCTCGACGCCCTGCACATCGTTCCGACCGGGCAGGCCTGGCACAAGGCGAGGGCACTGAGCGCACCTGAGCACCGGCTGGCCATGGCCCAGCTGGCGTTTGCCGGGCTGGACCGCGTGCTGGTCGATGAGCGGGAGTTAAAACGCGCCGGTCCCAGTTTCACCATCGACACGCTGGAGGCCTTGCAAGCTGAAAATCCGGGCGCCCAGCTCTACCTGATCATCGGGGCCGACCAGTTTGCCGCCTTGAAAACCTGGCAGCGGTGGCAGGCCATACTGGAAATAGCTATAATTTGTATAGCAAACCGCGCAGATCCGGTAAGGACTGAGGCCGGTTTTGACCTTGAATCCCAGGCCATGCATGCGGTTTTGACCCTGCAATTGCCCTTGATGCCGGTCAGTGCCACCGAGATACGGCGGCAAATCGGCTCAGGCCGCGCCAGCCCGCAAGAGCTGGCCCACTTGGTTCCGGAGCCGGTTGCGCGTTATATTGAGCGCCATGGGCTCTACATTCCCAATTAATTTCAGCTAACCCCCACTTCATTGAAGCAAACCACTGCATGACTTCCAACCTCGCCACCCTCCCCAGCACCGCTGCCAAAAAAGACGTCCAGAAATTGCAGCGAGCCATCATCGATGGCCTGGAAGATGTGAAGGCGCAGGACATCCAGGTGTTTGACACGGAACACATCACCTCGCTGTTTGAACGCGTGATCATCGCGTCGGGCAGCTCCAACCGGCAAACCAAGGCGCTGGCGGCCAGTGTCCGCGACGCCGTGCGCGATGCGGGTTTTGCCAAGCCACGTATTGAAGGCGAAGAAAACGGCGAGTGGATCATTGTGGATTGCGGTGCGGCTGTGGCGCACATCATGCAGCCCGTTATTCGCCAGTACTACCACCTGGAAGAGCTGTGGGGCGACAAACCAATCAAGCTCAAACTGGGCGCGCCTGCACCTCTGGTCAAGGCGGCCAAGCCCGAAGCGAAGGAAGAGGCCAAACCATCCAGATCGCGCGCCGGTGCCAAGTCCGTCGCGAAGCCGATTAAATCGGCCAAATCGGCTAAAGAAGAGGCCAAACCGGTTGCCAAAAAAGCCGCAAGAACCGATGACGGCACCTATGTTGGTCGGGTCGGCAAAACCACGGACTGGACCGCCAAACGCAACGCTGCTGCGCCCGCTGCGGAGCCCGCCGCCAAACCCGCCAGGGCAGCGTCAAAGTCGGCCGTGAAAAAACCAACCGTTAAAGCACCGATTGTCAAAATCCCCACCGCCAAAAAAGTGGCTGCCAGAAAAACGGTTGCCAGAACTGCAGCAAAGAAGCCCGCTGCGAAGAAAACCGCCACCCGGAGCAAATGAGGCTGACGATCGTAGCCGTCGG
>JBKJZS010000283.1:0-1486 GCA_046714915.1 Polaromonas sp.
GCCAGCGGAATAGCGGTGGCCGTATGCAGCCGGGTTTCGGTCAGCTGGTTTTTTCGAACGAGAAGGGTGGTGGTGCTCATGCACGCAACTTAAACGAAAAAGTCCGCCGGCTCAACACCGGCGGGCCGCTTTGGCGACAGCGCAATCAGACCAGGGTAATGGTCACGTCAATGTTGCCGCGGGTTGCGTTGGAGTAAGGGCACATCTGATGCGCAGCATCCACCAGTGCTTGTGCAGCAACGCGGTCCATGCCGGGCAGGCTGATGTCCAGCCGGGCAGCAATGCCGTAGCCTGCAGGAATTTTCCCCAGATCGACACTGGCGTCAATGGAGACATCAGCGGGGATATCGATTTTTTTCATGCCAGCAACGGCCCTCATCGCGCCCAGGAAACAGGCCGAGTATCCGGCGGCAAACAGCTGCTCGGGGTTGGTGCCGGTGCCGGCGGTACCGGGCGAGCTCAGATTGACTTCCAGACGGCCGTCATCGGTTTTGGACTTGCCGTCACGGCCACCCGTGGTGTGGGCATGGGCGGTGTAGAGAACTTTGTCGAGTTGGGTGGTCATGGTGCTTCCTTTGGAAAATGCCTCGGGTTGAGGCGGGTTAAGAGTTGAGAAAAATGACGCGGCGAAGAAAACAATTTCAAATTTCTACGCGACCAGCTGCTGGCGCAAAGCCTGCACTCGCTGCGTGAGGGCAATCAATTCAGGCAGGGAGCACTTGCTGGCGCTCAGGATGCAGCCGGGAATTTTTGCGGCTTTGGCTTTGAGCTTGCGACCCGCCGCTGTCAGTGTGATGTGGACGCGGCGCTCGTCTTCCATGGCGCGGATGCGCGAGATCAACCCCGATGATTCGAGGCGCTTGAGCAAAGGCGTGAGCGTGCCTGAATCGAGGTATAGACGTTCTCCGAGTTCAGACACCATCAGGCCATCCTGCTCCCACAGCACCAGCATGGCCAGGTATTTCGGATAGGTCAGTCCCAGCTCATCGAGCAGGGGCTTGTAGACCTTGGTCATTGCCAGCGATGTCGAGTATAGCGCAAAACAGAGCTGGTGGTCCAGCTGTAGCGAGGCGTCAATTTTAGGAGGCATTGCTCGATTATATAACACAATTAAATTGTGCGCAATTTAATAAAAAAATGAATCGACGGGGAGTCCATCGCAATTGCCGGGGCGGCGCTAGACTGGGGGGCCATGCACATCCCCCCTACTCCCCGCCCAGTGAAGTTATCCGGTGCAGCGCCGCAGACCGCGAGGGCCGGTAAGGCCGGACCGCTTATTGAGGAAATCCGGCCCGGCCAGTCGCTTGAGTTGCTCAAAGAGCTGCACATCCTGACGCGCGATGGCAAGCTGAATCAGGACACCCGGCGCAAACTCAAGCAGGTGTATCACCTCTACCAGTTCATAGAGCCCTTGCTGGAGGAGGTCTCGGAGGGCGAGCGCCCCTTTACCCTGGCCGACCATGGCGCGGGCAAGTCCTACCTGGGT
>JBKJZS010000284.1:0-3250 GCA_046714915.1 Polaromonas sp.
TGCTGATGCTGACCTTGATGGTGCTGGGCGCCTTTTTCTTCATGAGCGCGCTGGAGTTCGTGCGCAGCTTTGTGCTGATCCGGGTCGGGGCACAGCTTGACATGAAGATGAACAAGCGGATCTATACGGCGGCCTTTGAGCAAAACCTGAAAAAGGCGGGAGGCAATGCCGGGCAGGCCCTGCAGGACTTGACCACCATTCGCCAGTTTCTGACCGGCAATGGCCTGTTCGCCTTTTTTGACGCGCCGTGGTTCCCCATCTATCTGGCCGTGATTTTTCTGTTCAATACATCCTTGGGTGTGTTTGCCCTGTGCGGAACCCTTGTGCTGATAGTTTTGGCCTATGTGAACGAAGTGGTGTCCAAGAAGCCACTGGCGGAAGCCAGCAGCATGGCAATCGCGGCGGGCAACCTGGCGACGAACAACCTGCGAAATGCCGAAGTGATAGAGGCCATGGGCATGTTGCCGAATCTGATGTCGCGCTGGTTCAAGCTGCATGGCCGTTTTCTGCAATTACAGGCTGAAGCGAGCGAAAAGGCCGGGATTATCGGAGCCATTACAAAATTTGTCCGTATTTCCCTGCAGTCCCTGATATTGGGCCTTGGCGCATTGCTGGTGCTGGACGGAAAAATCACCGGCGGAATGATGATCGTGTCTTCCATCCTGATGGGCAGGGCATTGAACCCGGTTGAACAACTGATCGGCATCTGGAAAACCTGGAGCAGTACCCGCAGTGCTTACAAGCGGCTGAACGAGCTGCTGGCAGCGAACCCGCGGCGCCAGACGGGAATGTCGCTACCCAAGCCCCTGGGCCAGGTCTCCGTGGAAGCCGTGACAGCGGCACCACCCGGCTCCAACGTTGCGGTCATCAAGAATCTGAGTTTTTCGATTGCCCCTGGAGATGTGCTGGGCATCATCGGTCCCAGCGGCGCGGGCAAATCATCTCTGGCGCGCCTTTTGGTGGGTGTTTGGCCGTCTGCGTTAGGCCAGGTCCGACTGGATGGCGCCAACGTGTATCAGTGGAACAAGGACGAATTGGGGCCGCATATCGGTTACCTGCCCCAGGATATTGAACTCTTTGCCGGAACCGTGAGCGAGAATATTGCCCGCTTCGGCGAGGTTGACTCGGAGAAGGTGATAGCGGCCGCCAAGCGCACAGGGGTTCACGAAATGATCTTGCAGTTCCCGCAGGGTTATGACACTCCGCTTGGCGATGGCGGCGCCGGTTTGTCGGGCGGCCAAAAACAACGCATTGGTCTGGCGAGGGCCATGTACGACGACCCCTCACTGCTGGTACTTGATGAGCCCAACTCGAACCTTGACGAGGTGGGAGAGCAGGCGCTCGTTGCAACCATTGTTGATTTTCGTAAACGCGGAAAAACGCTGGTATTGATTACCCACCGTACCAGCGCCATTGGCGTGACCAACAAGTTGCTCTTGCTTCGCGACGGAGTGGCACAAATGTTTGGCCCGACGGCCCAGGTACTGACCGATTTGACCAAGGCTGCGCAACAGCAGGCCCAAGCGACACAGTCGGCCAAACCGGCGGCGGCCATTGCCGCAGCGGGCACCAAAGAGCGCGCAGATGTTGGCGCGGGCCAGTGACGTTGCAATTAAATACGTAACAGGGCGGACATGACCATGAAGAGTTTATTCGGCAACAAACCGGCTGCGACCGATGTCGTGTCCCGTGACGTGGCGCCTCTGGAAATCAATACCGATGCAAGATCACATACCCGCCTGGGCTGGTGGATTGTCATCGCGGGTGTGGGGGGCTTCCTGTTGTGGGCATCGTTTGCGCCCCTGGACAAGGGCGTTCCCCTTAGTGGAACAGTCACCGTCTCCAGCAGCAAAAAGGCCGTCCAGCACCTGACGGGTGGCACGGTAGAGGCTATTCTGGTCAAGGAAGGCGATGTGGTGAAGGCGGGCGATGTTTTGGTCCGTATGAATGCGGTGCAGTCAAAAGCCAATGCAGAAACGATTCGCGTCCAGTATTTCGCCGCCCGTACCTCGGAGGCACGATTGATTTCGGAGCGCGATGGGAAAAAGGCCATTGTTTTTCCGCCTGAACTGGAGGGCGTCAGGAGCGATCCGCGCGTTGCCAATAACATCAGCCTGCAGCAGCAATTGTTCAACTCGCGGAGATCCGCCATACACAGCGAGTTGTCGGCCCTGGACGAAAACATCGCGGGGCTGGTGCTGCAAAACACGGGCCTGGAAGAATCCCGCGATGGAAAAAAGCTGCAGCTTCAGTTTCTGAAAGAGCAGCTCGACGGCATGCGTGATTTGGCCAAGGAAGGCTATATTGCACGCAATCGCTTGCTGGAACTGGAGCGAACCTATGCGCAATTGAGTACGGCCATCTCTGAAGATATCAGCAATATTGGCCGTGGCCAGCGGCAGATCTCCGAATTCAAGTTGCGCCGTCTCCAGCGGCAACAAGAATACCAGAAGGAAGTTCGCACGCAATTATCCGAGACCCAGAAAGAAGCCGATGGCCTGGCCAACCGGCTGACCGGACTTGACTACGATCTCAACAACGTGATGGTAAAAGCCCCGGTGGATGGCACCGTGGTCGCCATGAATGTCTTCACCCATGGCGGCGTGATAGCGCCGGGCTTTCGAATGATGGACATCGTCCCCAGCGATGACCCGTTGATCGTCGACGCGCAGGTGCCGGTGCACCTGATTGACAAAGTCCACCCGAATCTGAAGGTGGAGCTGATATTCACGGCTTTCAACCTGAATCTGACGCCGCATGTTCCCGGTATCGTGACCCAGGTTTCAGCGGATCGACTGGTTGATGAAAAGAGCGGACAGCCCTATTACAACCTCAAGGCCAAAGTGGCGCCCGAGGGATTAAAACAGATTGCAAACCTTCAGGTTCGGCCCGGCATGCCGGTAGAGCTGTTCATCAAAACAGGTGAACGCACCATGCTGAATTACCTGCTCAAACCGGTCCTCGACCATCTCAAAATGTCCATGACGGAAGAATAAACATGACAGCCCTGCCGTTTCGCCACTTGCTGACGTCGATGATGTGTGTGGCTGCACTGGGTCAAGCCCATGAAGCCTCTGCCCTGGGTTTGCTGCAAGCCTACGAGGCCGCGCTGACGAATGACCCGGCGTACCGTGCTGCCCTACATGACAACGAGTCAGGTCAGCAATTTAAGGTTCTGGGGCGCTCCCACCTCTTGCCCAGCCTGTCCGCGAATTATTCGACGAGCAGGAACCAGGCCGATATCACCACA
>JBKJZS010000285.1:0-1392 GCA_046714915.1 Polaromonas sp.
GTAGGTATCGCGCGGATTTGCAACAACGCCCTGGGCGAAAAGACGCGGTTTTAAGTGCCAGATAGAGTGCAACACTACACTAGGACTTTATCTGTCATCCCGGACTTATAGGGATGCCTCCCTGCAACGCAGGGTTTCGCAACGCAGATTCATGGATTGCGGATCGAGTCCGCAATGACAAACCTTTGATAAAGGGCGTCACCGACCAATACGGGGCCGGCTTTCCGGTCTCAGGACAGCTGGTTCGACACGCCGCTGACCACGTGGCCCGAGGGCACATGCTGTGAGGCCGAATCGACATGGCCGGTCTGGTCGTCAAAGAAAAAGTCGGGTTCAAACTCGCGCAAAAATTCGCCCTTGGGCAGGCCACCGAGGAACATCGCTTCATCAACCTCGATGTTCCAGTCCATCAGCGTGCGGATCGCGCGCTCGTGTGCCGGCGCACTGCGCGCCGTGACCAGCGCGGTGCGTATGCGCATGCGCGAGGTGCCGGCCTGCTGCAAGCGGTGCAGCGCTTCCAGCAGCGGCTTGAAAGGGCCGGCCAGCAGGGGCTGCGTGGCCTTGTCGCGCTCATGCGCCTGAAAGGCCGACAGACCCTGCGACTGGAAGACCCGCTCGGCTTCGTCGGAAAAAATCACGGCGTCGCCGTCAAACGCAATGCGCACTTCATGCGGGTGTTTGTCGCTGGCGTGGGCCGACTGGGGATAGACCTGCGCCGCGGGCACACCCGCCGCCAGCGCATCGCGCACGTCACTGAGGTGGGCCGATAAAAACAGGTTGGCATGCAGGGGCTTGAGGTAGCGCCAGGGTGCTTCGCCGCGGTTGAAGGTGCCGCGTTCAATCTTCAGGCCATAGTGCTGGGCCGAGCGGAAAACCCGCATGCCCGAGACCGGGTCGTTGCGCGACAGGATGACCACCTCGACCCGCTGCGCCCGCTTTTCCGCCGGGCCGCCCCCAGGGAAAGCAGCCCCCTCGGGGGGCAGCGAAGTACGCGAAGCGACAAGCGTGGAGACCCGCTTTTCCGCCGGGCCGCCCCCAGGGAAAGCAGCCCCCTCGGGGGGCAGCGAAGTACGCGAAGCGACAAGCGTGGGGGCCAGCTTGGCGGCGGCGCCGGCGGCTTCGTCCAGGCTGCCGGGAGCATCGTTAAAGGCCAGCAGTTTTTTGACCAGCGAAAACGCCACGCCGGGTTTGGCGGGCACATCGAGCCGGTCCAGTTGCAGTTGCATGTAGGCCGCGTCTTTTTTCGTGCCGGGCCTGGGTGACTGGACCAGGCCGTCTTCAAAGACGCGGTTTTCTTCCTCAAAGTCAAACAGCGCGCGCGATGAAATCGCCACCACCAGTTGTCCGTCCAGATTTGCTGCCATTTTTTCACCTGTTGAGCTTTCTCTGTAC
>JBKJZS010000286.1:0-3514 GCA_046714915.1 Polaromonas sp.
GTCGTGACCGGTCAATCCGGTCAAACACAAAAATCGGTCACGATCAGCCGGAATGACCGGCCACGATGGTCCGGAATACCCAACTGGGATCGGGCCGCCATCTTTCGAGGTTACCCGGTGGCCATTCGAACTGACAACGGGCCGGAGTTCACGAGCCCGGCGTTCGGGGTTTCATTAGCTGGGCATAGAGTCACGGCGTAGGCCACATCCTGATCGCCCAGCAGAGGCCCCATGCAGGACAATGGCTACGCGCCAGCCAGGATCTTAAACTACTTGACCCAACTTGAAGATCGGCAAGTACATGGACACGACGATACCCCCGATCAGACCGCCGAGAAACACAATGATGATGGGTTCCATCAAGCTGGAAAGGCCAGCGACCATTTCATCAACCTCAGCCTCATAAAAGTCAGCGGCTTTTCCGAGCATGTGATCTACCGAGCCCGACTCTTCGCCAATCGCGCACATTTGCAGCACCATGGTCGGAAACAAGTTGGCATTGCCCATCGCCGCTGTCAAGCTCGTGCCAGTGGAAACTTCTTGCTGGATTTTTAGCGTGGCGTCCGCATAAAGCGAGTTCCCGGATGCGCCACCCACGGAGTCCAATGCTTCAACCAAAGGCACGCCTGCGGCAAACATGGTCGAGAGAGTACGGGTCCAGCGGGCAATACAGGACTTTTCAATCAACGCGCCGAATACGGGCACCTTTAGAAGCACTCGATCCATGATTCGTTGCATTTTTTCATTGCGCCGCCAGGCCTGCATGAAAAAATAAATCCCACCGCCGATACCGCCAAAAATAAGCCACCAGTAAGCGACAAAGAACTCGCTGATGGCCATCACGAAAAGCGTGGGCCCAGGCAAATCGGCGCCAAAAGAAGTAAACACCTCTTTAAATGCCGGGATCACGAAAATCATGATCACTGCAACTACGACGAACGCCACGACCACGACGGAAGCCGGGTACATCAAGGCAGACTTAATTTTTGATTTGATCGCCTCGGTCTTTTCCATATAAACCGCGAGACGGTCGAGCAGTTGCTCCAGAATACCCGCAGCTTCGCCTGCTTCAACCAAGTTGCAATACAACGCATTGAAGTACAAAGGGTACTTGCGGAACGCTGCGCTCAAGGACGTGCCAGTTTCCACGTCGGTGCGCACATCGTTGAGCAGCTTGGTGACGCTGGCATTGGGGTTACCGCGTCCGACAATATCAAAGGACTGCAAAAGTGGCACGCCGGCTTTCATCATGGTGGCCAGCTGTCGCGTGAAAATTGCAATGTCCCTGGGCTTGATGGACTTGCCCGAACGCATGCTGCGCTTTTTGATTTTGGTCGGGAACACGCCCTGCCGCCGCAAAGACGCCTTGACATGGTTCTCCCCGACGGCCCGGGTTTCGCCCCGCACCTGCTTGCCATTGCGATCCTTGCCTTCCCATTCGAAGACAAATTCCTTGACGTCTCTGGATGTTGCAGTTGCCATGCGTGCCTTCTTGCTAATGCGAACCTGATGGTTGGTGCTTGAAATGTTGAGTAACGCGGTAGAGCAGGCTTGTCACCTCAAACATTGGTACAGCCCAAAACCTCTTCCAGCGAAGTCATCCCGATCTTGACTTTTTGCAAACCCGACCCTCGCAGGCTTCTGACGCCTTCGCTTTCTGCTTGCGCGGCAATTTCCAGGGCGCTACCGTCACGCAGGATAATTCTCTGAATTTCGTCAGTGATGGGCATGACCTGATAGATGCCGACCCGGCCTTTGTAGCCGTTGTTGCACATCGAACAGCCGACCGGTCGGTAAGGTGTCCAGGAACCGTCGACATCGTCTTCCAGGAAACCCGCGTCCAGCAAAGTCTCGCGCGGAATATCCGCAGGCGCTTTGCAGTTGGGGCACAGGCGCCGCGCCAGGCGCTGGGCGGTGATCAGAATCACGCTCGACGCGATGTTGAAGGGCGCGATGCCCATGTTACGCAATCGCGTTAGAGTGGCGGGCGCGTCATTGGTATGCAGTGTGGACAGCACTAGGTGACCGGTTTGTGCCGCCTTGATGGAGATTTCTGCAGTTTCCAGGTCGCGGATCTCGCCGACCATGATGATGTCTGGATCCTGACGCAGAAACGCTTTCAGTGCCACTGAAAATGTCAATCCAGCCTTCTCGTTCATGCTGACCTGATTTACGCCGGGCAAATTTATCTCGGCCGGATCTTCGGCTGTGGCTATGTTCACACCCGGCTTGTTCAGAATGTTCAGGCAGGTGTAAAGAGACACGGTTTTTCCGGAACCGGTGGGGCCCGTTACCAACACCATGCCATAAGGCCGCTGCACGGCCTTGAGCAGGCGCTCTTTTTCTACCGACTCATAACCCAGCGCATCAATGCCCAGCTTGGCACTGCTGGGGTCAAGAATACGAATGACGATCTTTTCGCCAAACATCGTGGGCAAGGTACTGACCCGAAAATCGATCACCCGGTCAGGACCGATCTTCAGCTTCATTTTTCCGTCTTGCGGGACCCTCTTTTCGGAGATGTCCATTTTCGAGATGACCTTGATCCGCGATGCCAGTTTTTCCTTGATGGAGACAGGCGGAGATGCAATTTCACGCAATTCGCCGTCGATGCGAAAGCGGACCCGGTAGGTATGCTCGTAGGGCTCGAAATGCAGATCCGAAGCCCGCATGCTGAAGGCATCCAGCAACATTTTGTGTAAAAACTTGACGACAGGGGCATCTTCAACTTCGGCGACGCTAGTGTCACTGCTGTCGACACTGGCGGCATCCGCGCTGGCTTCGTCGAATTCAAAGTCATCGCCAATGATGCTGTCCATAGCCTCCGACGCCGTGGTGGCGGATGCTTCCACCAACTTGGACAGCTTGTCGTATTCAGCAATGACCCAGTCCACCCCCATCTGCGTGGAAAACTTGATTTTTTCCGCAGCTTCCTGGTCTGAAGGGTCAGCAGTGGCAACAATGAGGCGATTGCTGCGCTTGCTCAATACAACAATGCGGTAGGCCTGACAGATCTTGATATCCAGCAGGCCCTTGGGAAGCCGCTGGGTATCAATCGCCTCCAGATCAAGGAGGGGGGCCGCAAAAGCGGAAGACATGGTGTGGGCCAGGTCCGAAGGAGACACGGCGCCCGAACCAGTCAGTTCAGCGATAAAACTGGTACGCCCGCTTTGGGCCTTGCGATATATGTCTTCTGCAGCTTTCTGGCCGAGCTTGCCAGCAATAACCAAAGCCTTCCCCAAACCTGGCAAAGCCAACGAGACGGATGCGTTAATCACGGTGTCGACAGCTGCCATAGTCCTCTAAATCTAGCTCAAGTTCATAATCATCGCCGATAGAGCTGGTGGTGTAAATCAAAAGCGTTTCGGGCCAAGCCACTGTGTTGGAACAACGCCGAATGGAGGAGGGGCATGAAGTGGGAGCAAAAGACAGGGCTTGGTCGGGGTGAGAGGATTCGAACCTCCGGCCTCTACGTCCCGAACGTAGCGCTCTACCAGGCTAAGCTACACCCCGA
>JBKJZS010000287.1:0-1661 GCA_046714915.1 Polaromonas sp.
CCTGTGCCAGGGAAACAGCCGGGTACACCCCCTGCGCCAGGCGCTTTTCCTAGCCGCCGTGCCGGTACTTCAAGCGCCAGTACTTGCCCCCCGCCGCCGTCAGTTCCAGATACATGCCCTTGCCGTCAGCCAGGCGGGTTAGGGCTCGATCAGCGGGGCAGGCGGCCCGCTTATATTCAAGTTCGGTTAGGGGCATTTGGGGGCACTTTTTGTGGGGGCATCAGAAAATTCTGATTCATGCCCCCGAATATGCCCCCGTTTATTGTTGGCTGTCAACGCACCTTGGCCGACCTTAAAAAACAAAAAAGCCCCGTAGACAGTTGATCTACGGGGCTTTTTGTTGCTTTACTGGACTTCTTTGGAAGCCTTCAAACGCATACTTGGCGGAGAGGGTGGGATTCGAACCCACGGTACCTTGCGGTACGCCTGATTTCGAGTCAGGTACATTCGGCCACTCTGCCACCTCTCCTGTGTCGAAGCCCGTAGTTTATCAGGTGCCGAGGACCCGGATGCCACCGAGGTAGGGTTGCAGCACTTCGGGCACCGCGACAGAACCGTCGGCGCGCTGGTAATTTTCCAATACCGCGACCAGCGTGCGGCCCACCGCCAGCCCGGAACCGTTGAGCGTGTGCACAAATTCGTTTTTGCCCTGGGCGTTCTTGAAACGGGCCTGCAGGCGGCGCGCCTGGAAGGCTTCGCAGTTGGAGACCGAGCTGATCTCGCGGTAGGTGTTTTGCGCCGGCAGCCAGACTTCGAGGTCGTAGGTCTTGCTGGCGCCAAAACCCATGTCGCCGGTGCACAGCAACATCACGCGGTAAGGCAGGCCGAGCTTTTGCAAAATCGCCTCGGCGTGGCCGGTCATGGCTTCGAGCGCGTCGTAGCTGTGCTCGGGGTGCACGATCTGCACCATCTCGACTTTGTCGAACTGGTGCTGGCGGATCATGCCGCGGGTGTCGCGGCCGTAGCTGCCGGCTTCGGAGCGGAAACACGGCGTGTGTGCGGTGAACCTGAGCGGCAGCTGCGCCTCGGGCACGATCTCGTCGCGCACGAAGTTGGTCAGTGGAACCTCTGACGTGGGAATCAGATACAAAGAACGATGCCTGAGGTCGCTTGCACCGTAATCGACTTCTTGCTCAGCTCCTGCTTCAAGCTTCGAAGCTGACCATTCCTCCCCTCCCTTGTACACCTCAAACAAATCATCCTTGAATTTGGGCAACTGCCCAGTTCCGGTTAATGAATCACTGTTGACGATGTAGGGCACATAACACTCGGTGTAGCCATGCTCTGCCGTCTGCACATCGAGCATGAAGGCCGCGAGCGCACGGTGCAGGCGGGCCAGTGGGCCTTTCAACACGGTAAAACGCGAGCCCGAGAGTTTGCTGCCCAGCTCAAAGTCCAGCCCCAGCGGCTGGCCGACATCGACGTGGTCCCGGACCTCAAACGAAAAAGCCGGAGGCTCGCCGCCCGGACCTTCGACCGGGCTCCATTTGCGCACCTCGACATTGCCGGCCTCGCCGGTACCCTGCGGCACACTCTCGTGCGGCAGGTTGGGCACGGCCAGCAGCAGCGCCTGCATTTCGCTCTGGATGACCTCCAGGCGCAGCGCACAGCGCTCGAGCTCGGCCTTGAAAGCAGTCACCTGCGCCATCACCGGCGCGGCG
>JBKJZS010000288.1:0-27186 GCA_046714915.1 Polaromonas sp.
CCCCGGAGGTCAAGGGCCGTTTTTCTTGAGGCAGGCGTTTCGCTGCCCCGATAATCCCGGTTGCGGGCCGCACACCGCCAGCCCGTTATTCTTCTCTCACCATACAGCATGATCAAACTCTTTGTTGGCTTGGGCAACCCGGGCGCCGAATACGAAGCAACCCGCCACAACGCCGGTTTCTGGTGGACAGAAGCGCTGGCACGCGAGCTCAAGGCAACGCCAGCGCTGGACAAAAACTACCATGGCAGGGTTGCCCGCACGATGATCGACGGTAAAGCCGTCTGGCTTCTCGAGCCCCTGACCTTCATGAACGTGTCGGGAAAATCGGTCGCCGCCCTGGCGCGCTTTTTCAAGATCGCACCCGAAGAGATTCTGGTCGCTCATGATGAGCTCGATATTGTGCCCGGTCAGGCCAAGCTCAAGTTTGGCGGCAGCCACGCCGGCCACAACGGTTTGCGTGACATTCACGCCCAGCTCGGCACCGGCGACTATTGGCGCCTGCGCATCGGTGTAGGACATCCGGGTGTGAAGTCCGAAGTGATTACCTGGGTACTCAAAAAACCGTCACAGGAACACCGGGTTGCGATTGAAGACAGCATTGCCCGCGCCCTCAAGGCCGTGCCGGAGCTGGTGGCCGGTGAGATGGAAAAAGCCACGATGCTGATCCACACCAGCGCGCCACCGCGGCCTAAACCGCTGCGCAAGCCTGCGGCAGATACGTCTGAGAACGACTAACCGCCGCGAGAGCGTTGGCGCAGCTGGCTGGGAGATGCTGTGCGTGGCTATCGACGAGCATGCGCGCATTGCCTTCACGGTCGATGCACGCCGATGAGAAGGCGCGCCCGCAGCTGTGCAGATCCTGCGTGCCGCAGTGCCCTGCTACGCGAGCCTGGAAGGCAAGGTCCAACGGCTGCTGACAGACAAGGGCAAGGAAAAAAAGAGGCTTCAACAAACCCGAACGGGCAGCAGAAAGTTACAGCTCTGCAGCGCGTTTGTAGGCCTGCGCAGCGGCCGGCCCATCGCCCCGCTGCTCGGCCAGCAACGCGAGCGAGCGCCAGGCATTGCGGTGCAGGCCAGCATCCTGCAAGGCCAGCGCGGCCTGGGACAAAAGCTGCTGGGCCTTTCCCCATAACTGGCGCTCCAGGCAAGCCATGCCCGCCAAGTACTGCAAGTTGGCGTCGCGCGGACGCAGTTTTTGCGCCGTTTCAATACGCGCCAGCCAAGCCGTGTCAATCGAAGCCAGCCCCGCTTCGAGCACCTGGATCAGTTTGATACACAGTTTGTCGCTGATCTCCGAACGCGGCTGCATCACTGGCTCCCACACCTGCAGTAGCCAGGAACGGGCCAGATCCGGGTCGCCGTGCAAAGCCATCATGCGCGACGCCGCGTGAATCACCAGCTCGGGCATCGCACGCTCGTTGGTGTCCAGCGATAACCAGGCATTTTGCAGCTGCGCCGGGTCGTGGGCGCCGCCCAGTAATTCAAGCGCCAGACCCCGCACGATGCTTTGAGCGGCGGACGGTGAAAACGCCCGGTGCTTGGCGAGCAAACGCGCGGTTTCCAGCGCTTGAGGTGTTTGCCCGGCCTGCCGCGCGGCGCGCAGTTTAGTGCGCAGGGCCAGCGTACGCCGCGCTGCGCCTTGTGGCAACTGGTTAAGCAGCTCCAGCGCCGCAGCGGGGTCGCGGTCATCCAGCGCCCAGCGGGCTGCCCGCAGCTGCACGCCATCACGGGTTTCCTGCGCGCTCCTGTGCGCACTGCTTTCCAGCGCCTGTTTCAAATGCTCGTCACGCAAGCTCTTGTTCTGCAGAGCCTGCGCGCTTTCGGCCGCCAGCAGGTGCGCCAGCAACTTGAGTTGGGTTGCCCGCGCAGCACTGTAGCCGCCCACATCGCTGGCGGTTTGCGCCAGCTGACTCAGGCTTTTTTCTTGCGTCAAGGCGTTCTGCGCTAATTTGGCCGCCCGGATAAAACGCCCGGCCATGAGGTGCGACAAGGCATCCATGAAGGCGGCGTACATGGCTCTTTCTTTTTGATGGGCACGCCAGCGCCTGGCTTCGGCCGGTAGTGAAAACACCGCCGAGGCAGCACGCAGCGCCAGATACAACAGCGTGAACAGCGCGGCCAGCATCAGCACCAGCAGGTTAAATGAAATATCGACCCGGTGCGGCGGCCAGAACAGCGTCACCATCGCCTGGTTGTTGCCGGCCACCAGCGCCACCGCTACCGCGATGCCAAACAGGGCCAGGAGCCAGAGTGCGCCGCGCATGGTTCCCGGGCGCCCTAGCGGCCCGCAGCCGCCGTGGCGAGCGCGGTCAGGGTTTCGTCGAGGCGTGGCAGATCGCTGGCCTTCATCTGGCTTTGAACCAGCTGCAGCAACTGGGTGGCCGCCTGCGTCCTGCGGGAAGCCGGGTCGTAGTATTTGGCCAATAGTGCGCCCACGGCATCCAGGTCGGCACGGGCGCTAGCCGTTTGCCGCGACAGCAGGCCGAGCCGGGCATTGAGCAGTTTGAGTTTGAGATTTTCACGGAGAAAAAACGATTGCTCGGGCGCCAGCAAAGCCGCGTCCGGCTGGTCGATCCGGCTGATGCGCAGCAGGCCGCGCGCTTCATCGAGCGTTGCCTGCAGCGTCCGCTGCCACCAGGCCTTCAGCGCCAGCCGATCGAGCAGCGCCATCAGCGCTCCGTCCGATTCAGCACGGGCAGGCGCGGGAGCAGGAGAGGCAGGCGCTGCGGCCGGTCGCGATCCCGCAGCGCTGCCTGGTGGCATCGCATTGGCCAGTGGCAACTCATCCAACAGCCGCGTCAATTCATCGAGCTTGAGCAGCAGGCCGGGCACATCGGTCACCGTCGTCGCCTTGATGCGCTCCACGTCCCTGGCAATGGCCCGCTGCAAGGGGTTGAGACGCGGCTGCGCGGCACGGGAAAGCCGCTGGTCAGCCGACTTGAGCGCCGCCAGCAAGGGTTCGGCACTACCCGTGAGCTGAGCCTGCTGCTGGGCCAAGCGCAGTGCAGACTCCACATCCACCACCAGGTTTTCATCGCGCGAACGCGACAGGCTTTGCATCAGCTCTTCAAGCTGCGTACGCTGCAGACTCACTTCGCTGAGCCGGGTTTCGGCCACCGCCAGCCGCGCAGCCAGTTCGCGCGTGACTTCCTGGGCCTGCCGCGCGAGAGTGCGTGCTTCGATGGATTGCGCCGTCGTGTCCGTGCTGCGCCGGGCCACCTCTTCCTGTATGCCACCCAACTTTTGCCACAACAAAGCGCTCAGCAGCAAGCCAGACACGGCCAGCAGCAGCGTCAGCAGCGCCCAGCGGCGCGGCACCAGCCATGCATTGTTTACCCCCACGCTGGTCGCTTCGGGTCCTGCGCTGCCCCCCGGAGGGACTGAACTTGCTCGGGGCTGCCCTTCGCTGGCATCGGTAGCCCCCACGCTGGTCGCTTCGCGTACTGCGCTGCCCCCCGGGGGGGCTAAACTTGCTCGGGGCTGCCCTTCGCTGCGTTCAGCGGGCACCGCACGCTCCAGCACAGGCTCGATCGCGGGCACAGGTTGTTGGAGGGGTGCTGGGTCGCTGTCACTCATGGTTGCATTGATTCTATCGAGGCCACGATGTCTTTGAGCGCAGGGCGTGACTCCGCAACAACACCCCAACCCGCCGCGCGCACCGCCTCCGCAATACGCGGATGCGTAGCCACGGCGCGGGCTTGCGACCAGTCCTGCGCCGGGAGATGGGCCACCGCCTCGGAGCTGCTGAATAGCCAGATCGAACCATCGCGTGCCGCGGTCTCCAGCAACTGACGTTGCGACTCCGTGAACACAGGTGCGCGCCGCTGGTACACCGCCACGAAATCAACCTGCGCGCCCGCTGCCAGGAATTGCCGTGCGAGCCAGTCGCGGCCGGGCGCGCCCACCGTATCGCCGGTGCCGGCGCTTTGCCCGCGCACGATCAGCACACGTCGGCCCCGCCATGGGTGATGGGCGATGGTCGCCCACAAAGCCTCAGAATCAAACTGACTGGCGTCGGCGGCCGGGGCGTCGATCCGGGCGGCCGGCACACCCGCGCGGCGCAACGCCGCCACCGTGCCCGGGCCTGGGGCCAAAAAGCGCGGCGCTGCGCCCTCATCCAGCGCTTCAATTGCTACACAATTGATAGCTACTTGCGGCCTATTTGTAAGGGATGAACTCGGTTTTGATGTAAAAAAACCATCTACCGCATTCCCGCTGACAAACATCAGCGCGGCATACCGGTCAATCTCGCGCCGGGCCCGCTGCAAACTCGCCGAGTCGGGGAGCGCGAAAATCTCAATCAGCGGCAGTGCCTGGGCCTGCAGTCCGTGCTGCTGCAAGTTTTGCACCCAGCGACGGGCATCGCGCTCGGGTCGGGTGACGATGACACGCACAGCACTCAAGACCGGGCGGCGCTCAAAGCACCGCGGCATGGGCGGCCCAGACCGCGCCGCCGGCGCGCAGCAGGGTCGCCACCTGCTCGCCGAGTGCCTCGGCTTCGGCAAAATTTCGCACCTGCGCCTGGTGCTGAACCCGCACCAGGGGCTGACCCACTCGCCCTTGTCCATCGGGCCCGGGGTCGCCCCACGCGGCGTCCAGCCGCATTTCACCGCCATCGCCGTCCCGCGCCGGGCCCCAGGTAAAAGCGGCCAGGGGCATGGAGCAGCTGCCGCCCATCGCGCGCGAGACCGTGCGCTCGGCCGTCACGGCCAGCCAGGTAGGCGGGTGCGCCAGCACTGCCAGTGCATCAATCAGATCGCGGCGATCGGCGCGCACTTCAATACCAAGGGCGCCCTGCCCGGCGGACGGCAACATCTGTTCCGGCTCGAATGCGCAGCGAATGCGCGATGCCAGTCCCAGCCGCTTCAAGCCGGCTGCAGCCAGCACAATGGCCTGGTATTGCCCTTCATCGAGCTTGCGCAGCCGGGTGTCGAGGTTGCCGCGCAGGGGCTCAATTGCCAGGTCGGGTCGCAACGCTTTGAGCAAAACCAGCCGGCGCAGGCTGGAGGTGCCAACGACGGCGCCCTGCGGCAGCTCGGCCAGCGACGAAAAATCGTTGGACACCAGCGCATCGCGCGGGTCTTCGCGCTGCATCACACAAGCCAGCGCAAAACCTTCAGGCAAATCCATGGGCACATCCTTGAGCGAATGCACGGCCAGGTCGGCGCGGCCTTCGCTGAGGGCCACCTCCAGTTCCTTGACAAACAAACCCTTGCCGCCGATCTTGCTCAGCGAGCGGTCCAGGATTTGATCGCCCTGAGTGGTCATTCCCAGCAAAGTGACCCGCCAGCCCAGGCGGGTTTCGAGCAGGGTTTTGACATGTTCAGCCTGCCACAGCGCCAGCCGGCTCTCGCGCGTGGCAATAACGATGCGGGGGGAAGTCGTAAAGTCTGCGCTCACTCGTATCCTGTTTGTATCTGTGGAGGGTCATCGGATGCTAGCATGCTGCAGTGCAAGACAAGAGCAAGATACGAGGTGAATCCATGGCGACGACAGGGCGTGCAAAGACCCTCAGGGAACAATCTGAGAAGCCCACCAAAAACGGCGAGCAGCCACGCATTCGAGTCAAACACAACGAACGGCCGCTGGTGGAAGACATTCGCCTGCTGGGCCGCATTCTGGGAGACGTGATTCGCGAGCAGGAGGGGCTGGCGGCCTACGAGCTGATCGAGCAGGTGCGCAAACTCTCGGTAGCGTTTCGCCGCGACGCCGACCAAGAGGCCGACAAGGCGCTGAAAAAATTGCTCTCGGGCCTAAGTGGCGTCCAAACCGTCAGCGTGATCCGTGCCTTCACCTATTTCAGCCACCTGGCGAATCTGGCCGAAGACCGGCATCACATCCGGCGCCGCGCGATTCATGAACGGGCCGGCGACACCCAGGAAGGCAGCATCGAAGTGGCCTTGGCCCGCATGCGCTGGGCAGGCATATCGCCCAAAACCATCGCAAATACTTTGGCACACAGTTTTGTGTCGCCGGTGCTTACCGCCCATCCGACCGAGGTGCAGCGAAAAAGCATTCTGGACGCCGAGCGCGACATTGCCCAACTGCTGACCGCGCGCGACGAGACCAAAGCGCGCGCCTTCGCGGTGAATACCGCCAAAGACGCACTTACCCCGCGCGAACTGGCTGCCAACGAAGCGCAGTTGCGCGCGCGGGTAATGCAGCTGTGGCAGACCAGGCTGCTGCGGTTTACCAAACTCACGGTGGCCGACGAGATTGAAAATGCGCTGAGCTATTACGAGTCGACCTTTTTACGTGAAATTCCCAAAATCTACGCGGACTTGGAGCGTGAACTCGGCAACCACACGGTGCATAGCTTCCTGCGCATGGGCCAATGGATTGGCGGCGACCGCGACGGCAACCCCAATGTCGGCGCGCATACGCTGGAGTACGCGCTGCGGCGCCAGGCCGAAGTCGCCCTGCGCCACTACCTGACCGAGGTGCATTGCCTGGGCGGAGAGTTGTCCCTGTCGGCCATGCTGGTCGACGTCACGCCCGAGATGCGGGCGCTGGCTGAAAGTTCGCCCGACACCAACGAACACCGCCTCGATGAACCTTACCGCCGCGCGCTGACGGGCGTGTATGCGCGGCTGGCGGCCACACTGAAGGAGTTGACCGGCGGCGACGCCGCGCGCCACGCAGTGGCGCCGCAAAACGCTTACCTGAAGTCGGAAGACTTTCTGGACGATTTGCGTATTATTGAAGTGTCGCTGCGGGCCAACCACGGCGGCGCACTGGCGGGGCAACGGCTGCGCCCGCTGATCCGTGCGGTCGATGTGTTCGGTTTTCACCTGGCCACTGTAGATTTGCGTCAAAGCTCCGACAAGCACGAAGACGTCATCGCTGAGCTGCTGGCCGTCGCCCGAATTGAACGCCGGTACGCCGATCTTGACGAGACCGCCAAGCGCGAACTGCTGCTCAAACTGCTCAACGATGCCAGGCCGCTGCGCGTGGTCGGGGCCAGCTATTCCGCTCACGCCTGCAGCGAACTCGCAATTTTTGAATCGGCCAAGGTCATGCGCGAGCGTTTTGGCGTGCAGGCCATCCGGCACTACATCATCAGCCATACCGAAGCCGTCAGCGATTTGCTGGAAGTGCTGTTGCTGCAAAAAGAAGTAGGCCTGATGCACGGCACGCTGGACAGCCAGGCCACGCACGACCTGATCGTCGTGCCACTGTTTGAAACGATTGAAGACCTGCGTAATGCCGAGCCCATCATGCGCGAGTTTTATTCGCTGCCGGGCATCGCAAAACTCGTGCAGCGCAGCGGCGCCGAGCAGGACCTCATGCTGGGCTACTCCGACAGCAACAAAGACGGCGGTATTTTCACCAGCAACTGGGAGTTGTACCGCGCCGAGATTGCGCTGGTCGAACTGTTCGACCAGTTGGCGAACCACGGCCTCAGCGCCGCCGGGCCGTCCCAGCGAGAAAAAGCCCCCGCGGCCGACAACGCGGCAAACGGAGGGCCGGGTGTGGGGGCGACACCCATCCAATTGCGCATGTTCCACGGCCGCGGCGGCACTGTGGGTCGCGGCGGCGGCCCGAGCTACCAAGCCATCCTGGCCCAGCCGCCCGGGACCGTGCGCGGGCAAATTCGCCTGACCGAGCAGGGCGAGGTCATTGGCTCCAAATACGCGAACCCGGAAATCGGGCGGCGCAATCTGGAAACCCTGGTTGCCGCGACGCTTGAGGCAACCTTGCTGCAGCCTACCAAGCCGGCGACTCCGGCGTTCTTGCAGGCGGCCGCAGAGCTTTCGCAGGCCAGCATGAGCGCCTACCGAGCGTTGGTCTACGAAACTCCGGGCTTTACCGAGTATTTTTTCAGTGCCACGCCGATTCGCGAGATTGCTGAGCTCAACATTGGCTCGCGCCCAGCCTCGCGGCATGTATCGCCCACGCCGGCCACTTCGCGTACTGCCTTGTCCGCTGAGGAGACTCATTTTCTGCGAGGCAGCCCGCCGGAAAATTCCATGGCCCCCGGCGCCAAACAAGGTCCGCGCATCGAAGATCTGCGCGCAATCCCCTGGGGCTTCAGCTGGGGCCAATGCCGCCTGACCTTGCCGGGATGGTATGGATTTGGCTCAGCGGTCGAGCAGTGGCTCGCCTGCGGCGGCTCGCCCGCCAGCCGAAAAGCGGCGCTGGACCTGCTGAAAAAAATGTACCGTCAATGGCCGTTTTTTCGCACGCTGCTCAGCAACATGGACATGGTGCTGGCCAAAAGCGATCTGGCGCTGGCGTCGCGTTATGCCGAGCTGGTGGGCGATGCAAGGCTGCGTAAAAGGATTTTCACGGTGATCGAGGCAGAGTGGCACCGCACGGCGGAAGCCCTGACCCTGATTACCGGCGACAGGCAGCGGCTGACCAACAACCCTTCTTTGCAACGCTCGATCCGGCACCGTTTCCCCTATATCGATCCCCTGCATCATCTACAGGTAGAGCTGGTACGCCGCTACCGCGACGGCAAAGCTGACGAGCGCGTACAGCGAGGCATTCACATCTCGATCAACGGCATCGCAGCCGGCTTGCGTAATACCGGATGATCTGCGCGGGAGGGATGCTCGTCAAAGAAGGTTTGTCGATCGCCCCTGAATAAGCGCTACAAACGCTTCTCTGTCCGGACCTGGTTGGGGAGCTTACAGGACTTACAACGGCAAGCTGTAGGCCTTGTCCTAGGACAGATTCCCGATTCTTCCGATGTCGTTGCAAACCCGCGCTGCATAGCATTGAAGGTAGCGATTGAATTTCTGCCGACTATAGGCCCGCGCTATCAACCCTACTAATTGCCCCGGGAGCGAAAAATTATGACCACCTTTCACATCATGACCGATTCGTCATCGGCCAACAACACTGATTTTGTATCGACAGACGCGGCGGACCTGGCATCTCACATGAGCCAGTGTGCAAGATCGCGCAGGCGGTTGTTCGCTCTGCATTCGGCGCTTCAATCCGCTCATTCGCTGGTTTGCCCGCGCATTGTCACGGTCGCGGCAGCCTTGGCGATTTTCCTCGGTCTGCTTGCCGTAGCCTGAACGTGTGGATACGGCTGTCATAGATCGGCTGGATACCTTAAGCCCTTACGCAAGGGACATACTGCTCTCCCAGGGTGGTGAGGCACAGCAACCAATACGTGCAGAACTCTTCGGCGCTCAACGTTTTGAGCAGCACGGTCGCAGTCTCGCTACAGCCCAAACCGTGCGCCCCGCCGGCAGTCCTGATCGCGGGCCGCCTTTTTTTCCGCGGGTGCATGAGAACATCGCCGCGCTTCGCGAAGCCTACGACTACATTGCCCACGCTTCCCGAAGCGGCCACTACGTCACACCTGCAGCTGAATGGCTGCTCGACAACTTTCATTTGATTGAAGCGCAACTCCAGCAGATCCAGGACGGGGTACCCCACCGCTATTACGCGGATCTGCCTAAACTGGCAGACAGACCGCTTGAGGGCCTGCCGCGTGTCTACGGCATTGCCTGGGCTTATGTTGCACACACCGACAGCGTACTCGATCCGGTTCTTTTCACAGCTTTCCTGCATGCCTACCAAGAGGTCAGCGAACTCAATCTGGGCGAACTCTGGGCGCTGCCGACCACCTTGCGCGTGGTGCTGCTGGAAAACCTGCGCCGCATGGCCGATCGCATTGCCTGGAACAAGGTCGCACGGGAGACCGCTCACGCGGTCTGGAACTCCAGGGCTGACATGAGCCTGCGAGAACTCGACGCCCTGCACGCACTCATGCAAAGTCGTGGCCTTGAGCGCAGCTATCTGACCCAACTTTGGCAGCGTATACCTGCCGAGCGCGTTGAATCGGCTTCCCCGCTGATTCCCTGGATTGAAAACCACTGCCCGGATGCCTTGACCCTGATCGGGGAGGGGCAAACCACCCAGGTAGCTGCCAACCTCACAGTCAGCAACATCATTACAACGCTCAGGCTGATTGGACAGGTCGAGTGGGTTGAACTGATTGAGCCCGTCAGCCACTCGCTGCAGGTCTTGCGCCGTCTACCCAGTTTTTCCAGAGAAAGCGAGATGACACGCCAGCAGATCACGCATGCCATGGAAAGACTGTCCCAAAAGAGCGGCAGATCCGAGCGCGCCGTCGCCGAAGCCGTGCTCGCGGTGGCCAGGCGGCCCGAAAACTCAATGGTCGCGCAAACAGCAGGCTACCACCTGATGGGGCCAGGGCGCGCGTTGCTGGAGGCGGCGCTGCGTCCGGCCGGCGTGCCCCTCAAAACGTCGTTTCGTGAACGGACGCCGCGGGCATGGCGCCTGCCTCTTTATGCGGCGGCCTGGATGGGGGGCACTGCAGCACTACTTTTATGGGCTTTGCCTCCGCTGGCCGAGATGCCCTGGGCGACTTGGGTGGCGGCGTTCCTGATAGCCTGGCCCGCTTCAGAAGCTGTTGCGTCACTGATTCACCGCCTGATTGCGGAGTCCACCCGCATACAACCGCTGGCCCGTCTTGACTTCAGCGGGGGCATTCCGGCTGAACACCGCGTGCTGGTGGTTATCCCTTGCCTGCTGAGCTCGAACGCATCAAACAGCGAGGTCGTGCACCGCCTCAGCTTGCACTGGTTGGCCAGCCGCGAAAACCACGCCCAGTTTGCCCTGTTGACCGACTGGGTTGATTCGGACGCCCCAAGCATCGCCTCCGACCAGACATTACTGGATGATGCGCTGACGAAGCTACGCACGCTCAATCGTGCTTATCCGTCTGCCGCAGGCGCGGCCCCGCGCTTTGTGCTGCTGCACCGCGCGCGCACCTGGTCATCCACCGAGCACCGGTGGAAAGGGTGGGAACGCAAACGCGGCAAGCTCGAACAACTGCTGCGGCAACTGGTGGAAGGCCCTGCATCAGCTTTTTTGACCCTTGGCACAGACATGTTCCTTGCCGATGAAATACGCTATGTGCTCACGCTGGACAGCGACACCACTTTGCCTCCGGGCTCATTGCGAGAGCTGGTTTCGATTGCCGCCCATCCGCTCAATACACCGCAGATCAACCACAACAGCCGACGCGTTACCGCAGGTCATGGCATCTTGCAACCGCGCGTGGTGACGCCCTTGTCGACTCATCACGAGCGTTCGCCGTTCCATGCCATGTTTGCGGGCCAGGGCGGCCTGGACCCCTACAGCAACGGTGCCTCCGACCTGTATCAGGATTTGTTTGGCATGGGCAGCTTCACCGGCAAAGGATTGCTTCATGTGGCCGCTGTTCACGCGACGCTGGACCGGCGGCTGCCTGAGGGCTCTATTTTGAGTCACGATTTGCTCGAAGGCAGTATTGCGCGCTGTGGCTACGTTGGTGATGTCGTGCTGCTGGAAGACCATCCCCACCACGCCGGCGTTGCGGCATCCCGGGTTCATCGCTGGACACGGGGAGACTGGCAGCTGCTGCCCCTGATGTTGCGCGCCCGGCATTTCGGAATTGACGCGCTGGGTTTGTGGCGAATGGCCGACAATCTGCGCCGCTCGCTGATCGCGCCTGCATCCCTGTTGCTGCTGGTGTGGGTCATATTCACAGGTGCCCTGCCGGTCGGAACGGCGCTGGCATTCACCCTCTGTGCCTTCCTGGTCGGTCCACTCATGGCCGCCCTTGCAAGCTTGGTACCCACACGCCGTGGCATTGCGTGGCTGCACTTCTTCAATGCCGGCGTGCGCGATGTGCTGCGCAGTATCGCGGCAGCTGCATGGCAATTCGGCCAGCTTGCCGTTCAGGCCGGGAGGATGCTCGACGCGATTGCGCGGGCACTCTGGCGCATGACCGTCAGCCGCAGGCGCCTGCTTGAATGGATGACGGCCGCGCAAACTCAGTCGCTGGCAAAATACACCCTGGGCGCCTTCATTCGAAACCACGCGGCGACGTCGATTTTGTGTATGGGGTTGGCTATTGCCGCCTGCTGGAGTCCGAATCCATGGGTTGGGCCCACCATTTTTCTGCTCTGGGCCCTTGCGCCCCTGACCGCCTGGTGGGCCAGCAAACCGGCAGCACTCCCCCACACACGGGCGATTGACGCCAAAGACCGTGACTACCTGCATCAGCTGGCCCGCCAGACTTGGCAGTTTTTTGAGCGTTGTGTGGGACCGGAAGACAACCACCTGCCGCCGGACAACCTGCAGATGGAGCCCGAGCCCACGATTGCCCACCGGACCTCGCCCACCAACATCGGTCTGTACCTGCTGGCCGTGGCGTGCGCCCGTGAATTTGGGTGGATTTCCACTGCGGATCTCATCACGCGGCTGGCAGCCACGTTGGGCACGGTTGAACGCCTTCCAAAGCACAACGGCCATCTGCTGAACTGGTACGAGAGCCGCACACTGCAGGTGCTTACACCGGTCTATGTGTCCACCGTCGACAGCGGCAACCTCGCGGGCCATCTGTTGGCCACGGCGCAGGCCTGTCGTCAACTTGCACGACAGGAAGGTACATCAGCGGTTCAGTCCGCAAGCCTGACAGGTCTCGCGGACCGCTGCGAGCGGCTGTGGATGGCGATGGACTTTAGCGGACTCTACAACGTCAAACGCCATCTGTTTCACATCGGCTTGCGCGTGCACGAGCAGGCGCTGGATTCAAGTTACTACGATCTGATCGCATCCGAGGCTCGGCTGACGAGCTTTCTGGCGATTGCCAAGGGCGACGTACCACGGCGCCACTGGCTGGCGCTGGGCCGCGCATTTCTGACAGTCGGTGCGATGCCGGGGCTCAAGTCGTGGTCCGGCTCCATGTTTGAGTACCTGATGCCCTCATTGATCATGACCGAACCCGATCAGGGCTTGCTGCACATTGCCGGGCTTGTTGCCGTGAAGGAGCAGCAGGCCTTTGGCCAGGCGCAGCAGCTACCCTGGGGCATTTCCGAGTCCGCCTATTTCGCGCAAGACCATTCGCTTGCCTACCAGTACTCACCATTCGGTGTGCCGCGACTCGCCTTGCGCCGCACCCCACCCGGCGATCGTGTTGTCGCACCCTACGCCAGCGTGATGGCTTGCCTTTTCGACCCACATCAGAGCGTTGCCAACTTGCGTGCCCTTGAAAAAATCGGAGCCCGCGGAGACTGCGGTTTCATGGACGCGGTGGACTTCACGGTTTCCAGGCAACCCGGTGCGCAGGCGCTGAGCGTGGTCCAAACTTATATGGCACACCACCAGGGCATGGCGCTGGTGGCGCTGTGCAATGTGCTGCGCGACGACGCGCCACGCCGCTGGTTTGCCTCGGCACCGCTGATACAAGCCTACGAGTCGCTGCTGCATGAAAAGACGCCTCGCCAGATCATTGAAAGCGCCGATCCCCGCGGCCTGGCCGAGCCAGAGGACACAGAAGCGCCCAAGCACTACCATTCACGCGATGTGGATCCCGCGGCTCCCGGTGGGCAGCCGACCCAACTGCTGTCCAATGGCCGCTACAGTGTGGCACTGCGCGCCAATGGCGCAGGTTTGAGTCGCTGGCGCGCCTATAACGTCACGCGCTGGCGCGATGATCTCCTGCGCGATCAATACGGCACTTTTATTTATCTGCGCGGCGAGGGTCAGGCGGGCGTCTCGTCACTGACATTTCACCCTGCCCCGAACCCCGGCTGGCATTACAAGGCCACGTTTCTCGCTGACCGGATTCAGTTCGACGCCACATCGGAGGACCTTGAGGCAAGGACCACCGTGCTGATCAGCCCGGAGGATGACGTCGAGGTACGGACCGTCACGCTGGGCAACCTCTCGGGCGCGACGATGACACTTGAAGTGATTTCATGCTTTGAGGCGGTGCTCACCGACCCACGTGCTGACGAGGCCCATCCCGCCTTTTCCAACCTCTTTGTACAAACCCAGTGGCACGCCGAGTGGCGGGCCCTGATGCTGTCGCGCAAGCCGCGCCTGCAGGGCGACCCGGTGATGGCAGTTGCGCATTTTTTGGCCGATTCGGACGCCAATGTGAGAGCGATCGACTTCATGGCAGACCGCCAGTCTTTCCTGGGGCGAAACCGGCTAGCCGGCCAGCCGGCCCTACGGGCGCAGGACAGACCGGCTGCTGCCTCTCCCGTGAATGGGCTGGACCCGGTGGCAGGCCTTCGCGTGCGGGTACGCATCCCGGCGGGGGGCGTTGCACGGTTGAGCTTTGCGACCGCCGCCGCGGAAACCAGCGAGGAACTGGTCACGCTCATCGACAAATACCTGCAACCCATGCACGTGGAACGAGCGACCCGAATGGCCGCCACGCTGGCCCAGGTGCGTCTGCGCGATCTGAATGTAGATCCTGCGGAAAACGCGGCCCTGCAGGACCTCAATACCGCGCTGATGTACACGTCCCCCCGCCCCATGACCGAACGGGGCCTGGTGGACCAAACTCAACTCTGGCGCTTCGGCTTGTCAGGCGATAAACCCATCGTACTGGTACGCATTCACTCCAGCAACGGGCTGGCTCTGGTGCACTCCCTGTTACGCGCCCACACATGGTGGAGCTTTTGTGGTTTGGCCGCCGACGTGGTGATCCTCAACAGCGAAGTCAACTCCTACCTGATGCCACTGCAGCGCGACATTCTGGCGCTGCGTGACCACACGCTCCAGCAGGCGGAAAACAGTTTTCCACGCAGCGAGGCAGCTGGTTTTTACCTGCTGCGCGAACACGAGATTGCGCCATCCGAAAAAGCCGCTCTGGCCGGTCTGGCACGCATCACGCTGATCGCGGACGGCCGACCGCTGGAGCAGCAGGTGGCAGCTATGCGCGACTCCAGCAGCTTGCAGCGCCGCTCAGCTTCTGCCAGCACACCGGTGCTGGCAGAAGCGTGGCCAGGACAGGCCGCCGCCGCGCGCGCACCCTCGGGTCGCTTCGATGCCGCCACGGGAGAATTTCAGTTTGAGGTCGACAGCCTTCACCGCCCACTGCGGCCCTGGATCAATGTGATTTCAAATCCGTCATTCGGGTTTCAGATCTCCGAGGCAGGCGCTGGCTACACCTGGGCCGTCAACAGCCGGCTGCAGCAGCTCACGCCCTGGTCCAACGATCCGGTACAGGACCCAGCTTATGAGCACTACCTGCTGCAAGACCTCATCACGAAAAAGCCACTCGCCCTGACGCCCTCTACCGAGAGCGGCTCCACGCTGCCTCACCCGCAATACCGCGTGCGTCACGGCCAGGGCTACACCGCATTCGAATGCATGCATGGCGAGTTGAAAGTGGAAACTACCTTTTTCACGGACCGCAGCGATTCCGTGAAAATCGTGCATGTGCGACTGCAGCACCAGGGAACCGGTAAGCGCAATTTGCGTGCACTGGCCATGGTGGAGTGGCAGCTGGGAGCGGCCCGGCACGAACGTCGTACGGTCCATGCATGGAAAGCCAAAGACCTGCCCTCCGTGTTTGCACAGCAACGGGAGAGCCGAGCCGGATTTGGCGGTAGTAGCGCCTTTTTGTCACTCACCGGACTGTCGGGGCCACTGCAATGGACTTGTGACCGGAGCGAATTTTTTGATGCGGCGGGTCGCCTGATGCTTCCCGAAATTTTGGGTCAGAAGGCCAGCAACGGTGTCGACCCGTGTGCCTCCCTATCTGCTAATTTCACAATCTCCGCAGGCCAGAGTGTTGACTTTGCCTTCATGCTGGGCCATGCTGCCAACGCAGCGCAAGCAGAGCAACTGGCGCGCACCTGGCAAGCAAGGGATGTGAAGCAAGCGCTCGTGGGGGTAAAAAACTACTGGGCAGACCTGCTTGGCAAAGTACAGGTGCGGACACCCGACCCGCTGTTTGACGCCCTGATGAATCGCTGGCTGATCTACCAGACCCTGACCTCGCGCCTTTGGTCCAAGGCAGGCTTTTACCAAGCCGGGGGGGCATTCGGTTTTCGCGACCAGTTGCAGGACGCGATGGCCTTTGCGGTCATTGAACCCAGTCGTTTGCGCGCGCAAATCGTTTTAAACGCTTCGCGCCAGTTCCCCGAAGGTGACGTTCAGCACTGGTGGCACGCACCAGGCGGCGATGGCGTGCGGACGCATTTTTCGGATGACTTGTTGTGGCTGCCTTATGCATGCGCCCACTATGTGGACGTTACAGGCGACGTCAGCGTTCTGGACGAGCAGGTGGCGTTTATCGATGGCCCCCCGATCCCGGAAGGCGCCGAAGACGCGTACTATGCGCCGCAGACCAGCCCTCAGACGGCGTCGGTCTTTGAGCACTGCGCGCGCGCCATCGATCGGAGCCTGGCCGTCGGCGTTCACGGCTTGCCCTTGATGGGGACAGGCGACTGGAACGACGGCATGAACCGAGTCGGCCACGAGGGACGCGGCGAATCCGTATGGCTGGCCTGGTTTTTATGCAGTGTCGTTACGAACTTCGGACCCTTGGCAGATGCACGGGGTGAGACCGCGCGCACCGCAAGCTGGCGCGCGAGCCGCGAAGGCTGGATTGAGGCGCTGCACGGCCATGGCTGGGACGGCGAATGGTTTCGCCGCGCGTTTTTCGACAACGGCGCCCCACTGGGTTCATCCGCCAACGAGGAGTGCCGGATCGACCTGATCGCACAAGCCTGGTCGGTTTTGTCGGGTGCATCCAGCGATCAATACACCGTACCTGCACTACAGGCGATGAATCGCGAGCTGATGGATCGCGATACGCGCCTGTTTCGCCTGTTGCATCCACCCTTCGCCAAATCAGAGAACAACCCGGGCTATATTCAGGCTTACCCTCCCGGAGTCCGAGAAAACGGCGGGCAGTATTCGCATGCTGGTGTGTGGGCCATGATGGCGCAGGCCAAAACTGGAGACGCGCAAGCGGCATGGGAGAGCTTTCAAGCGCTCAGCCCTGCTCATCGAAACCAGCATCCAGACCGTGGACAGCTCTACCAACTGGAGCCCTATGTGATGGCGGGCGATATTTACAGCGCAGAGCCTTACGCAGGCCGCGGGGGATGGAGCTGGTACACCGGTTCAGCGGCGTGGCTGCACCGCGCTGCGCTTGAAAACCTGATCGGCTTGACGGTACGTCAGGGAAAAATTTCCCTGACTCCGTGCCTGCCCGCCCACTGGCCCTTTGTAGAGCTGACGCTTCATGTGCAGGATCGTATCTTGAATATTCGGTGGCAGCGCGCCGGCGTTGCGGCTGAGAACGGATTCAGCCCCGATCGCGTGGTCTCGGAAGGTCAGTGGATATCGCTACTTGAGCTCTCCCCTCGCTCCGTACTGCTTGTTCAAGGCACGGAGGCGCTACAAGAAGGGGAGCAGGCCGCCGAGCAAACTAAATCGCTGCAAAATACATAGCTGCTCGCGCTGGTCCCGCGCGGGCAGAAGGACTCATAGCATCAAGTCGGCTTAACTTTTGTCTTGTCTTCAGCCACGTAGTCGTCCCGAAGATCAACCGGCATGGCCGCCCGCTTGCGCATCCGGATATTCAGCATTTCCACCGAGAGCGAAAACGCCATCGCAAAATACACATAGCCCTTGGGCACATGGGTATCAAATCCTTCCGCGATCAGCACCACGCCCACTACCACGAGGAAAGACAAGGCCAGCATTTTGATGGTGGGGTGAGCCGAGACGTAGCGCCCGATGGGCGCTGCAAACATCATCATCAGCGCCACCGAAGTGACCACGGCGGCAACCATCACTGGAAGGCTGTCCACCATGCCGACCGCCGTGATGATGGAGTCGAGCGAAAACACCATGTCCACGATCATGATCTGCAAAATCACCGCGCCAAACGTGGCTTTGACAGCGCTAGAGCTATGACCTTCTATACCTTCGAGTGACTGGTGCATCTCGGAGGTGCTCTTCCAGATCAGAAACAAGCCGCCGCCAATCAAAATCAGATCACGGCCGGAAATATCCTGTTGCAGGACGCTAAAAATCGGCGCTGTCAGACCGACGATCCACGACAACACGAACAGCAATCCGATGCGCATGAACATGGCCATGAAGAGCCCCAAACGCCGCGCCAGCTCGCGCTTCTCGGGTGGGAGCTTGTCCACCAGAATCGAAATAAATACGATGTTGTCGATGCCTAGTACGAGCTCCAAGGCAGTGAGCGTGGCAAAGGCAATCCAGATTTGTGGATCAGAGAGGAGTTCAATCATGGGATCTTTCTTGGCAAGCGCCTATAGTACAGGCGAATTGCCGGGTGCTTGCGCCGGCTCGAAACGTCTACGACCCCAGAAACTCGCCAATCGGCTTCAGGTCATCGACCCGGTCGCAAACCGACTTGACGATCATCAGGATGGGTATGCCCAACAGCAGCCCCCAAACGCCCCAGAGCCAGCCCCAGGCCAGCAATCCCACAAACACCGCCACCGGGCTCATGCGGCTGGTACGGCTGGTGAGCCAGGGGGTGACCAGGTTGCCGACGATGGTATGAATGACCAACGAGGCACCTCCCACCACCAGCGCCATGTTGAGCGAACCAAATTGCAAAAAACCGACTAAAGCCGAGCCCGCCGCCATGACCAACGATCCCACATAAGGCACCAGATTGAGTACGCCTGCGGCAATACCCCAGACCGCAGCGTTCTCAAGTCCGATGCCCAACAGGGCCAGCCAGGTCAGCACCCCCACCAGCACACTGGTCAGCAGCTGCACCTGCAAGTAACGCTGAATCTGGCCGGTAATCTCATGCAGCGCTTGCAGCGTAATTTTTTTACTGCTGAGGCTGGGCCCCGCTAGCTTGATGAGCTTGCGTCGGAAGGTGTCGCCAGAAAGCATCAGAAAGTAGGTGAGGAAAACAACCATCGTGGCCTGCCCTACCAGGGCGAGCAGGCCAATGGTGCCCGTCCACAAATAATTCGTGACATTGAAACGCGATTGTTCCACCACCACACGCATGGCGCCGCGGGTTGTGCCGGAGCTCGCGGCGCTCTCCTGAGCGGCCTGCTCAAGCTGCGATGCGGCTTTTTGCACAGTTTCCAGGGTGCTTTCTGATTTGCCTCCCCGCGCTTTTGCGGCCTGCCTGAGCTTTTGCGCCGCCATGGGCAGGGACTCCACCAGCTTCTCAGCCTCATCGCGGAGCGAATAAGCTGTCGAACCGAGGGCTCCAAAAATTGCCAGAAGCAACACCGCAGAGCTCAACCAGCGCGGCACGCGTTTGACTTCCATCCAGTTGACCACCGGCGAAAGCGCGTAACTGAACAGCACGCTGAGCATCACCGGAATAAAAACGGCTTTCGCCCAGTGCAGCACGAACATAAAGGCCAAGCCCGCCAGCACCATCAGCGATATATTTCGGATATCGACCGGCATGTGAAGAAGCATCCGTTCCGGCTCGGTCACGAGCTCCGTTTCAGGCTCGGCAGGCGGCGCGTCGGCAGCGTGTTCTTCAGTCATCTTTGGTCCTAAGAATCTCCTTGGCACGGCACCAGCGGCGTGCAGGCCTGGCGAAATCGGCACAAGGAGTTCCCTTCAGCAATGTACTTCCATTCAACCCGAAGAACAGACGTATTGTTGTAGGACGCTTCCGTCGGAGTTTGACGGCTGTTGCAACGGATCTGCGACCGTGCCCGGACCGACAGCATTAGCACTGCTGCAGACAGCAACCACCCTCCATCAAGCTGCAAGGGCTTCCCGCACCGCACTGAGCTGACGGCGTGAAACTGGCAGCAATTCGTCGATGCCGTTGAGCCGAACCGCCCATCCTTCGCCCTCTTCGGGGTCAAAATGTTTCTCCAGCACGCGCATCGCACGACGCGCCACCAGCGCGTTGCGGTGGATGCGCATGAACTGCTGGGGATATCGTTCCTCCAGCTCGTTCAGGCTACCGTCGAGGATGCAGCTTTTTCCGGCGGTACGGACAGTGATGTATTTGAGCTCAGCCTTCAGGTACAGCACTTCGGCCAGCGGCACACGTTCGGTTCGACCGCGGTCCTGAATGATCAGGTATTCCTCATTCAAATCAGGGTCTAGCCCTCTGACAGCATGCGCAAGACGCTCTACTTTCTGTAGCGCCTGCTGCAAGCGCTCCAGCCGCACCGGCTTGGTCAGGTAGTCCACCGCTTCGAGTTCAAAGGCCTGCACCGCATGCTCCGAATGAGCCGTCACAAACACCACTGCCGGCGGCTGCGGTAACTGGGCAATGGCGTACGCCAGAGTGATTCCGTCAGCGCCCGGCATGCGGATGTCCAGCAACACAACATCAAAGGCATCGCGTCGCAGCGCTTCGATTGCCTGCACTGCGTGCGCGGCTTCGGCCGCCACGGTGGCGGCAGGCCCGGTGCAATCGCCGAGCAGCGTACGCAGGCGCGCACGTGCCAGCGCCTCGTCGTCCACAATCAGTGCGCGCAGCGCTGTCATAGGGGAATCTCCAGTCTTACTTGAAAAATGCCGTCCTTGAACGCGGTTTTGAACTGCGCCTGCACATCGTGCAGCAGCGCCAGGCGCTCGCGCACATTGGCGAGCGCCAGCCCGTGCCCGCGCTCGCCGACGCCGGCCGGCGTTGAATTGGTCACCTTGAGCACCACCACACTGCCGCGGCGCGCGGTCGAGATTTTGATCTGCGCACCCTGGGCGCTGGGCTCCACACCATGACGCACGGCATTTTCGACCAGCGGCTGCAGCAGCAAGGGCGGCAGTTTGGCCGACTCAGCCTCAGGATCCAGGCTCCACTGCACCTGCAGCCGCTCACCAAAGCGGATCTGCTCGATCGCCATGTAGCGCTGGGCCAGCGCGATTTCTTGCCCCAAGGTGACTGACTCAGTTGCGTCGGCCAGCGCGTGGCGAAACAGCTCGCTCAGGTCTTCCAGCACGGCCTCGGCCTTGGCTGGCTCGGCCCGAACGAGCGCGATGGCGCTATTGAGCGTGTTGAATAAGAAATGGGGCCGGATGCGCGACTGCAACTCGGCAAGGCGTGCCGCCGTGGCTGCCGGAGTGCGCGCCTTGGCGCGCCAGACCAGCCCGGCGACCAACACTGATGACAGCAAGGCACCGGCCGCGGCACTGGCCGACCAGGGCGGGGGGTCGAGCAGCCCCATCAGGGCCAGCAGTCCGCAGCCGTAAAGGCCCGCCAGCGCACCCAGGCCAATGCCGGCCAGCCACTGGTACGCCGAATCCAGCTTGGCCAGATAGCCCTTCATGACACAGGCTGCTATCAGCCAGGCCAGTGTGGCAGGCAGCACGCCTCCGGTCAGCAGCGAAAACCGCAGCAGCCAGTCCACAAACTGGTTGCTGCTGAACATGGCGCCCACGCCGACCACCGCCTCAACAAACAGCACGGCGCGCAGCACCACCCCGACATTGCAGGCATCGAACACATTGACGCGGGCGGGCAGGCGGGCAGGCTCGTCCTCGGGCTGGCTGATGGCGCCCAGAACGGTGGACTCGGCAAAGGGCAATAGGTCGGGCTTGAGGCTCATGAAAAGGCTGCCGGTCCATTCCTGTTAGGTACGTGATGACGATTCTTGGGCCGATTGAAGTCCGGCTTTTGCGTCGGCCCGGCACACGGATAAAATCCAGGTCATTAGTATTGCACCGGCGGCAACGCTAAAACCGTCGCAAAACCCGAACTTTCCCGGAAATAATGCCCATTGGCGTCCTGACGTCGGCACACGGCACCTCAAAGAAAGCCCGAAGTGAGCCAACTCGACAAAAAATCCCAAGCCTGGTCCGCCCTGTTCTCCGAGCCTATGAGCGACCTGGTCAAACGCTACACCGCCAGCGTGTTTTTTGACAAGCGCCTGTGGCAGGCAGACATCACCGGCTCGCTGGCCCACGCCGAGATGCTGGCGGCCCAAGGCATCCTGGGCGCCAGCGACCACGCGGCCATCCAGCAAGGCATGACGCAGATCAGTTCAGAAATCGAATCCGGTTCGTTTGACTGGAAGCTGGACCTTGAAGATGTGCACCTGAACATCGAAGCGCGCCTGACGCAGCTGGTCGGCGACGCCGGCAAACGCCTGCATACCGGCCGCAGCCGCAATGACCAGGTCGCCACCGATGTGCGCCTGTGGCTGCGCAGCGAGATTGACCTGATAGTCGTGCTGTTGAGTGATTTACAGACGGCACTGGTCGATATTGCCGAGAAAAATGTCGAGGTGATCCTGCCGGGATTTACCCATCTGCAGGTGGCGCAGCCAGTCAGTTTTGGCCACCACATGCTGGCTTATGTCGAGATGTTTGCCCGCGACGCCGAGCGCCTGCACGACGTGCGCAAACGCGTCAACTGCCTTCCGCTGGGGGCGGCCGCGTTGGCCGGCACCAGCTACCCACTGGACCGCGAACGCGTGGCCAGGACTCTGGGCATGGTCGATGACAAAGGCCTGGCCTGCGTCTGCCAGAACAGTCTGGACGCGGTCAGTGACCGCGATTTTGCGATTGAATTCACCGCGGCCGCGACCCTGGGTATGGTCCACATCAGCCGGCTCAGTGAAGAACTGGTGCTGTGGATGAGCCAGAGCTTCGGATTCATCGACATTGCCGACCGCTTTTGCACCGGCTCATCCATCATGCCGCAAAAGAAAAATCCCGATGTCCCCGAACTGGCGCGCGGCAAGACCGGCCGCGTCGTCGGCCACCTGATGGGCTTGATTACGCTCATGAAAGGCCAGCCGCTGGCCTACAACAAGGACAACCAGGAAGACAAGGAGCCGCTGTTCGACACCGTGGACACATTGAAAGACACGCTGCGCATCTTTGCCGACATGGTCGGCGGTATCACCGTCAAGCCCGAAGCGATGGAGCGGGCCGCACTCAAGGGTTACGCCACTGCCACCGATCTGGCCGACTACATGGTAAAAAAGGGCCTGCCCTTTCGCGATGCCCATGAGGCCGTGGCCCATGCGGTGAAAGCGGCCATCTCGCATGCGGTGGATTTATCGGAACTGCCGCTGGCAGTGCTGCAGCAGTTCAATCCGAAAATCGAAAAAGACGTTTACGACGTGCTGAGCCTGCGCGGCTCGCTCAATGCCCGCAATATTTTGGGCGGGACAGCTCCGGCACAGGTGCGGGCGCAAATCGCGCGGCACCGTGCCCGCCTGCGGGCCGCTTGAGCGCGACATCACCGTCTCGGGTTGATTTTTCCCGCTATTGAATCAGTCGTTGACTGCGCCTCCACGGTTGGGCCGGCGGTCTGCACGATTGATTGCAACAGTCAATACAGCGGCCGCTATTACCTTCCCTGTGACGAAAAAGGGAGCCGAAGCAGCCCCATCAAAATAATTTCAGCCCGTTAGCGGCATTATTCACGCCGCGACTCGCGGACCCCGCTACCATCCGATTGATAACAAGGAGACCTCCGTGGCCGTGATCACCAATATCGAAGACCTGCGCGTTCTGGCGCAAAAACGTGTGCCCCGCATGTTCTACGACTATGCCGACTCCGGCTCGTGGACAGAGAGCACCTATCGCGCCAACTCGGACGATTTCCAGAAGATCAAGTTGCGCCAGCGGGTGGCGGTCAACATGGAAAACCGCAGCACCCGCACGCAGATGATCGGCCAGGATGTGGCCATGCCGGTGGCCATTGCACCCACCGGTTTGACTGGCATGCAGCACGCGGACGGTGAAATCCTCGGCGCTCTTGCCGCCAAAAAGTTTGGCATTCCATTCACGCTGTCGACGATGAGCATCTGCTCCATTGAAGACGTGGCCGAAGCGACAGGGCGGCACCCATTCTGGTTTCAGACTTACACCATGAAAGACCGCGATTTTATTGAACGCCTGATCGACCGGGCCAAAGCCGCCAACTGCTCGGCGCTGGTGCTGACGCTTGATCTGCAGATACTCGGACAGCGCCACAAAGACCTCAGAAATGGCTTGAGTGCACCGCCCCGACTGACCATCCCCAACATGCTGAACATCATGAGCAAACCGCGCTGGGCCTTCGGCATGCTGGGCACCCAGCGTCGCGGCTTCGGGAACGTGATTGGCCATGCCAAGGCCGTCAGCGACATGTCCTCGCTCAGTGCCTGGACCTCCGAGCAGTTTGATCCCACTTTGAACTGGGGCGACATCGAGTGGATAAAAAAACGCTGGGGCGGCAAGCTGATTCTCAAAGGCATCCAGGACGTGGAGGATGCGCAACTCGCGGCCAACTCGGGCGCCGACGCCTTGATCGTCTCCAACCACGGAGGACGGCAACTCGATGGCGCCCCCTCCTCCATTTCTGCCTTGCCGGCGATCGTGGACGCCGTGGGAAGCAAGATGGAAATTCACATGGACGGCGGCATCCGTTCGGGCCAGGATGTGCTTAAAGCACGCGCGCTGGGCGCCCAAGGCACCTACATTGGGCGGGCATTCCTGTACGGCCTGGGCGCGATGGGCGAGGCGGGGGTGACCAAGGCGCTGGAGATCATCCACAGGGAGCTGGACATCACAATGGCCTTTTGCGGCCACACCAACATCAACACGGTAAACAAAGGGATTTTGTTGCCAGGAACATTCTGAGAGGGTGCCAGCGAAGGAGGGTAGGCCATGCAATCAGTCCGTGCCGCCAACGGCAAAGGAATAAAAGTCCGCCCGGCCGCACGCCAGGGGGCTTGAACCGCTCCAGCGTCAAGCTGGCTTACCGCCGAAGGAAATCGAGCAGATCTTTCGTCAGCCTTTCTTTGTGGGTGATCTGCAAGCCATGCGGTCCGCTGTCGTATTCAATCAGCTTGGCATGCGCAATACCTTTGGCTGCAGCGCGACCGGACGCGTCAATCGGTACCGTCTTGTCGTCGGTGCCGCCTACGGCGCCGTCGGTGGCTGTGAAGGCTTATGCTTGCTGGGTGAGCGACTTTTCCTCTTCTACTCCGCCCCGGCTTCGCCGCATTGCGCACCTCGACCTTGACGCGTTCTACGCGTCGGTGGAGCTTCTGCGTTACCCGCAGCTCAAGGGCTTGCCGGTGGTCATAGGCGGCGGACGGCGCAAGGTTGATGAGGACCTCGGGCAAGCTCAGGCCGGTCGGCAATTGCGCTTTATTCCGGTCGCTGAATTTCCGCTGCTCAAGGACTACACCGGCCGCGGTGTCATTACCACCGCCACCTACGCGGCGCGGCAATTTGGCGTGGGTTCGGCGATGGGGCTGATGAAAGCGGCCAGGCTGTGTCCGCAGGCGATTTTGCTTCCGGTCGATTTTGACGAATACCGCAAATACTCGCGGCTGTTCAAAAGCCTGGTTACTGGAATTGCGCCGCACATGGAAGACCGGGGGGTGGATGAGGTCTACATCGACTTCACCGACGTGCCCGGCGGCCAGCGTGAGGGCGGGCGGGTGCTGGCGCGCCTGATACAAAAAGAGATTTACGACAAGACCGGTCTGACCTGCTCCATCGGCGTGGCGCCGAACAAACTGATTGCCAAGATGGCCAGCGAGTTCAACAAGCCGAATGGACTCTCCATCATTCATGAAGCGGACCTGCAGGAAAAAATATGGCCCTTGAATTGCCGGAAAATCAATGGCATAGGGCCCAAAGCCGGCGAAAAACTCGCGAAGCTTCATATTCACACCATCGGTGAGCTAGCCTCGCAGAGGCGCGAATGGCTGATTGAAAATTTCGGAAAAGCCACCGGCGCGTGGATGCACAGCAGCGCTTGGGGCCGCGACGACCGGCCGGTCGTCACAGAGAGCGAGCCGGTGTCCATCAGCCGGGAGACGACATTTGACCGCGACCTGCACGCGGTGCGTGACAAGGCGGCGCTTGGCGCCGTCTTCACCCAACTGTGCGAAAAGCTGGCTGACGACCTGCAGCACAAAGGCTACGTCGGAAAAACCATTGGCATCAAGCTGCGTTATGACAACTTCAAGAGTGTGACCCGCGACCAGACCCTGGAAACCTATACGGCAAACGCCAAAACCATACGCCATACCGCGGGCCTGTGCCTCAAACGCGTCCCGCTGGACCAGCGTCTGCGCTTGCTCGGCGTACGCGTCGGCACGCTGATCAAGGTCGAGCAACTGGGTCTGACTCTCAATCTTGATAAAAAAGTGCCTGAGACCCTTACCAGTCGGGCGCAATTAGCTATTTATTCAATAGCAAGTTCTGAGCAGCTTTTTTGAACCCGTCGGTGCGTACTTACTTCAGGCTGGCCAGGTAGGCAATCAGGTCAGCCCTATCCTGCGCATCGTCGACCTGAAAACCCATGCGCTGTCCGGGCACCAGATCTTCCGGGTCTTGCACGTGACTTGTCTTGCTGCCGATCTTCTGGCCTTCGGCTGACAGCTTGTTGCGATATCAGCGCGTTTCGACTGGGAGATATTTCACCCCCCTTACAACAGACGGGTACGGACAGGTCACCTGCCTCGCTCCTGCGGGCGTCTTAGCCTTCTTTGCGCGCCTCCTCGTCAGATGCAATTCAACAAGCAGCTGCGCCTGCCCGCCGGGCGCCCCGCCCCCGCGCCGCTCAGCCCCCCGATTTCCTGTCATAATGCCCCTGTTCGCTAACCGGTTGCTGCCGGTTGGTTCGAGTTCCCGGTTTGTGAAGCCCTTCTAGCTTTCCTTTCAAACCTCCCCCGTTTTTTACATGACTCCGCGAGGAGTTGACTTCACGCAAGGTTTCCCCATGCACTTAAACGAACTCAAGGCACTGCACGTGTCTGAAGTCCTCAAGCAGGCCGAAGCGCTTGAGATTGAAAACGTCGGCCGGATGCGCAAGCAGGAGCTGATGTTTGCCATCATCAAAAAGCGCTCCAAAACAGGTGAGACTATCGTGGCCGACGGTGTGCTGGAAACACTGCCCGATGGCTTCGGCTTTTTGCGGGCTCCCGACTCCAGCTACACCGCCAGTACCGACGACATCTACATCAGCCCCAGCCAGATTCGCCGCTTCAATCTGCACACTGGCGACATGATTGAAGGCGAAGTACGCACCCCGAAGGACGGCGAGCGCTACTTTGCACTGAACAAGCTCGACAAGGTCAACGACGGCGCACCCGAAGACAACAAGCACAAGGTGATGTTCGAGAACCTGACACCGCTGTTCCCGCGCGAGCAGTTCAAGCTCGAGCGCGAGATCAAGGGCGAAGAAAACCTGACCAGCCGCATCATCGACATCATTGCCCCCATTGGGAAAGGCCAGCGCGCCCTGCTGGTGGCGCCGCCCAAGTCGGGCAAGACCGTGATGATGCAGCACATTGCCCACGCGATCACCGCCAACTACCCGGAAGTGGTGATGATGGTACTGCTGGTCGACGAGCGCCCGGAGGAGGTCACCGAGATGCAGCGCAGCGTGCGCGGTGAGGTGATTTCATCGACTTTCGACGAGCCGGCTGCCAGGCACGTGCACGTCGCCGAAATGGTGATCGAACGCGCCAAGCG
>JBKJZS010000289.1:0-2814 GCA_046714915.1 Polaromonas sp.
GACCAGTTTGGCGTCCTGCTTGAGCTGCGCCGGTGTGGCCCGCAAGGGCGCAGCGGCCACCGCGTCCGCCTCTTCCCGGCTGCCCGCAGCTACGTCGCCCGCCGCGATGGGCCGCAGCTTGTCGAGGAACAAAAAGCGCGAGCAGGCATTGACAAAGGGCTCGGGGGTTTTCTGCGCACCAAAGCCATAGACGGCGGCGCCTTTGGCGCGCAGGTGCATGACCAACGGGGTGAAATCGGCATCCGACGAGACAATGCCGAAAGCGTCGGGCTGATCGGTGTACAGCAACTCCAGCGCATCGATCACCATCGCCATGTCGCTGGCGTTTTTGCCTCGGGTGTAGTCAAACTGCTGGATCGGGCGTATTGCGTGCTCATGCAGTGCTTCTTCCCAACCCTTGAGCTCGCTCTTTTTCCAGTTGCCATACGCGCGGCGAATATTGGTCTCACCAAAGGTGGACAACTCGTTGAGGATCAGATCAATCTTGGATGCGGGCGAATTGTCCGCATCAATCAGCAGCGCGACCCGCGGTTTGCGCTCCATCAGGCCCGCCCAACGGAAGTTAACTTCCAGGCCAATGCTTCCCCCGAGCGCAGCGGCTTGAGTTCGGCCTCACCAAACACAAAACTTTCAGGCGGCGTCCAGCTGTGCCGCGTCAGGGTGATGCTGCCTTGGTTGCGCGCCAGGCCGTAAAAGTCAGCCCCGTGGAAGCTGGCAAAGGCTTCGAGTCGGTCGAGCGCGCCCGCGGCGTCAAAGGCTTCGGCGTACAGTTCCATCGCCGCATGCGCGGTGTAGCAGCCGGCGCAGCCGCTGGCATGCTCTTTCAGGTGGGCCGGGTGCGGTGCGCTGTCAGTGCCAAGGAAAAACCGGGCGCTACCGCTGGTGGCCGCTTCGACCAGTGCGACGCGATGCGTTTCCCGCTTCAACACAGGCAGGCAGTAATAGTGGGGCCGAATACCGCCGGTAAAAATGGCGTTGCGGTTGTACAGCAAATGGTGCGCCGTGATGGTGGCTGCGGTGAAGCGGTCGGCGTCGCGCACGTAATGCGCCGCCTCCCGGGTCGTGATGTGCTCAAACACGATTTTGAGCTCGGGGAAATCACGGCGCAGCGGGATTAGCTGCGTATCGATGAACACCGCCTCGCGGTCAAACAGGTCGATCTCGGGAGACGTCACCTCACCGTGCACCAGCAGCAGCAGCCCTTCCCGCTGCATCGCTTCCAGCGTCTTGTAGGTCTTGCGCAGATCGGTCACGCCGGCATCGCTGTTGGTGGTGGCGCCCGCCGGGTACAGCTTGGCGGCGACCACACCCACTTCTTTGGCTCGCCTGATCTCATCGGGCGGCAGGTTGTCGGTTAAATACAGCGTCATCAGCGGCTCGAAACTGATGCCTGAGGGCACGGCGGCTTCGATACGCTGGCGGTAGGCCACAGCCTGCGCGGCCGTGGTCACCGGCGGCCGGAGGTTGGGCATGATGATGGCCCGGCCAAACTGCGCCGCGGTGTGCGGCACCACGGTGTTGAGGGCAGCGCCGTCGCGCACGTGCAGGTGCCAGTCGTCCGGTCGGGTGATGGTGATCTTGGAGGTCATAGACGCTATTGTCCCAAATCCCGGGCGGCCACTGTCATGGCGGGCTTGACCCCATACGGTTCGGCCAGGCCCTTGCCGCTGGTTTGCCATCCCGGACTTGATCCGGAATCCATCGATTGCGGGGCCGGCCGGTAGCGTGATGAGCCGCAGGTGCACAGCGTAGACCCGGCATTGGGCTCGCTTGACTGCACAACTGCGCGCACGGACGTTCCGAGAGCCCAACGCGCAACGACAGGAATGACAGGAATCAGGTCCGCGATGACAATGCGTTCAGTGCTGCAGGATCTTGTTGAGAAAGTCGCGCGTCCGCTCCTGGCGGTTTTCGGGGTGACTGAAGAACTCGTCTTTGGAACAATCCTCCAGAATTTTTCCGCCGATATCCATGAAAATCACCCGGCTGCCGACCTTGCGGGCAAAACCCATCTCGTGCGTGACGACCATCATGGTCATGCCTTCAACCGCCAGGCCCATCATGCAATCGAGCACCTCGCCGACCATCTCCGGGTCGAGCGCCGAGGTGGGTTCGTCGAACAACATCGCAATCGGGTCCATGCTGAGTGCACGGGCAATTGCCACCCGCTGCTGTTGGCCGCCCGACAACTGGCCCGGAAACTTGTCCTTGTGCGCCATCAGGCCCACGCGATCCAGGTATTTCAGGCCGTGCGTCCTGGCTTCATCGGCCTTGCGGCCCAGCACCTTGACCTGGGCCAGCGTGAGGTTTTCGGTCACGCTCAAATGGGGAAACAGCTCGAAGTTCTGGAACACCATGCCGACGCGGCTGCGCAGCTTGGGCAGGTCGGTCTTGGGGTCGTGCACGGCCTGGCCATCGACAAAGATCTGGCCCTTCTGAAAAGGCTCCAGCGCGTTGATGGTTTTAATCAGCGTCGATTTGCCCGAGCCCGACGGGCCGCAAACCACCACGACTTCGCCTTTTTTGATGCTGGTGGTGCAGTTGTTGAGCACCTGCACATCGCCATACCATTTGGAAACTTCTTTCAGTTCGATCATCAAATTCTCCAGTGTGCTTTTCGGTCGTCAGCGAATGATGGCTATGCGCGAATTCAAGCGCTTCACCATATAAGACAGGCCAAAGCAGATCACGAAATAAACGACCGCCGCAAGAAGATATGACTCTTCCGGCCGGCCATAAATCTTGCCCGCGGTCGTGAAACCCTTGAGCAGGTCATAGGCGCCGATGGCATAAACAAGCGATGTGTCCTGAAAC
>JBKJZS010000290.1:0-5877 GCA_046714915.1 Polaromonas sp.
GGTTGGTCTATTCGCGGCGCGGTTACGGGCAATCGGATGCGGTGCCGGATGTGCGCCAGACGGGCCGCTTGAGCCCCGACTACATGCACCGGGAAGCCTGGGAAGTGTTGCCGGCGCTGCTGACCGCATTGGGCATTGAAAAACCGGTGCTGCTGGGCCACTCGGATGGCGCCAGCATTGCCCTCTTGCATGCGAGCCGCTTTCCCGTAGCCGCCTGCATTGCAATGGCGCCCCATGTGCTGGTGGAAGACATTTCCATTCGGTCGATTGCGCAAGCCAAGGTGGCGTTCGAATCGGGGGATTTTCGCGAGCGCCTGGCCCGCCACCACGCCGATGTGGACGGCGCCTTCTGGCAATGGAACGATGTCTGGCTGTCCCCGGCTTTCCGCAGCTTTGACATCCGGCCCGAATGCCAGGGCATCGGTGCGCCGCTGCTTGTGATTCAGGGCCTTGACGACGAGTACGGCACCCTGCGGCAACTCGACGAAATCGCCCTTGCCGCATCGCACGCGCGGCAGCTGCGGCTGGTCAGTTGCGGACACTCGCCCCAGCGCGACCAGCCTGAAAAGACAGCGACAGCGATAACTGACTTTCTGGCAAGCCTTTGACAGATCTGGGCGAACGAGCGAGCGTTGGCACATGAAGAGCTTGGGCGCCAGAGACCTGTTACCTTGAGCGCAGCCAGATACTTTTTGATACTAAAATCACACAATTTGCGAAATATCACATTTTTAGTAACATATTCAAAATGTTGTGACAAATTGCCTGTCACGGCGCTCACTTTAAGCGTAACTTGTAAGCATTGGTGACATTCCGGGGATTCAACATGAATAAAAATTCAGAGTGGTTAATGGCAGGACTGCCGGTGATGGGGTTTCTCAGCGCGTGGTGCTGGTTACGGCTGCGCTGGGCTGCGCGGGAAAAACGCCGCATCCCCAGGCACTGGCCCATGCATGCGCGGACACTGATGAACAGCGAGGAGTTGCAGGTTTGGCGATGGCTGGGCGAAACTTTTGACGACCACCATGTGATGATCAAGCTGCCGGTGACACGCTTCACCCGCCCAAACGCCAGCGAAAATGGCGTCTATTGGTACAGCTTGCTCAAGGACACCACCTGTACATTTTCCGTGTGTTCAAACGATGGCCATGTTATCGGCTGTGTCGATGTTCCCAAGTCCTCAGGACTCTCTCCAAAAGCCAGAAACCTCAAACACAACTTGCTGGCTCAATGCGGTATTTCCTACGTTGTGCTCAATCCCTCCAGGCTACCCAGCCCCGAAGAAATTCGCAATGAATTTCTGGGCGAAATGGCAGCCAGCAGCCGGAACTTAAAGCGCGAGGAAGTTGCCGTGGCAGCCGCCCGCGTCAACTTGCAAAAAACTTTGGTGCAGCAACGAGACAGGCGCAAAAACAGAGTCGCCAATGACTACCGCGAGAGTGGCGGCAGCAGCATGCCCACCGATTGGAACGATTCATTCCTCATTCAGTCCAACAGCCGTCCAGCCGAGTTGAGATAAACGCCGGGGTAGCGGACAGCATGAACCGGAGGCGGCACACCAACGACCAGAAGGACGCTGACGCCGAGAAACCTCAAGCTGTAACGCCGGCCAGATCCTGCGCCGTCAGCCAGCGCCACTCGCCGGGCTTCAGGTCCGCCGGCAGCATCAGTGAGCCGACGCATGAGCGGTGCAGCCCTCCAATGTCCTCTACCCGGTTGCCCACCGCGGCAATCATGCGTTTGACCTGGTGGTATTTGCCCTCGGTCAGCGTCAGGCTGAGCTGCAGCGCGCCGGTTTTTTCGCAGGCTGCAGCGCGCACCGGTTTGGGGTCGTCGTCCAGTACCACGCCGGCCAACAGTTTCTGGATCTGCTTGCTGTCCACCGGGTGTTTGGCCGTCACTTCATAGACCTTGGGCACATGGTGCTTGGGCGAGCTCATGCGGTGAATAAACTTGCCGTCATCCGACAGCAGCAGCAAACCGGTCGTGTCCTGGTCCAGCCGCCCCACCGCCTGCACGCCGGCCGCCGCGCCACCCCCGCGCTGGCGGATTGGGGCCGGCAACAGCGTGTAGATGCTGGGGTAGGTGCTGGGTTTTTGGGAGCATTCATAGCCAGCAGGTTTGTGCAGCATCAAATAGGCTTTTTCGTGGTATTCCCAGGCCACACCCTGCACCGTAAAGCACAAACCATTCGCTACAAACTCCATCGCTGGATCCGAACAAGTGGCGCCGGCTACAGCCACAAAATTCTGTTCAATCAGCCCGGCGCAAACGCGCCGCGTGCCAAAGCCCTGGGAGAAAAGAATTGCCTGTAATTGCATCATTGCCATGCGGGTATTGTCGCCCGACACGTCGAGACCCGGGACTACAGCCAAACAGCTTCTGATCTCTCACGGGCGCGAACCGCGCCCGCTTAAGGTCTGCCTGTACCTGTAACGACACTTCAATTTGCGATGTTACCGACAGATTGACAGCCTCATTTCTACCCAAGATGATTAAAAAGACCCGCTTTGTGCTCACGGTCGCTGTCACATTCGTACTCACCCTGATCGGCGTGCTGGTCGCGGTTAACTTCACCACCGGTGAAAAAAATGTCGACCGGGAGTTGCCGCGCCTGTATTCCACGCAAGATCCGCAGTTTCGCCGGGCCATGGGCTCGCTGCTGGGGCCCAGCATTGTGGGCGGCAACCGAGCGCAGGAATTGCTCAATGGCGAGCAGATTTTTCCGGCCATGCTGGCGGCGATTCGCGGCGCTCAGCGCAGCATTACCTTCGAAACCTATATTTACTGGTCCGGCGACATCGGCCGCGAGTTTGCCACCGCACTCGCAGAGCGCTCCCGCGCCGGCGTGAAAGTGCACGTGCTGCTGGACTGGGTCGGCAGCGCAAAAATCGACGACTCTTTTTTAGAGGAAATGCAGGCCGCTGGCGTGGAGATTCGCAAGTTCCACAAGCCGCAGTGGTACAACCTTGCGCGCCTGAACAACCGCACCCACCGCAAACTCCTGGTCACCGACGGAATGACCGGCTTCACGGGAGGCGTGGGCATCGCTCCAAAATGGACCGGCGGGGGCCAGGACCCCGAGCACTGGCGCGATTCGCATTTCCGCATCGAAGGGCCGGCAGTCGCCCAAATGCAGGCCGTCTTCATGGACAACTGGCTCAAAGTCACCGGCCGGGTCATGCACGGTGAAGCCTATTTCCCGCCCTTGAAGCCCGCAGGCACCAGCGACGCACAGGTGTTTTCAAGCTCGCCTTCGGGCGGCAGCGAAAGCATGCAGTTGATGTACCACCTGTCGATCACGGCGGCAGACCGCAGCATTGACCTGTCCAGCGCCTACTTTGTACCCGACGACCTCACCAGCAAGGCGCTAACCGAGGCGCTTAAACGCGGCGTAAGAATTCGCATCATCACGCCCGGCGAAATCATTGACACCGAAACCGTGCGCGCAGCGTCTCGCGGGAGCTGGGGGCCGCTACTCAAGGCCGGCGCCGAAATCTACGAGTATCAGCCCACCATGTACGACTGCAAGGCGATGATTGTGGATAAGCTGCTGGTCTCGGTCGGCTCGACCAATTTTGACAACCGCTCCTTTCGCCTGAACGACGAGGCCAACCTCAATGTATTCGACACAGCATTTGCCGAACGCCAGACCCAGGTCTTTGATGAGGACCTTCGCCATGCACGCCGGGTGACTTATGAAACATGGGTCAATCGGCCCTGGAAAGAAAAACTGATGGAGCGGCTGGCGCTGCTGCTCGGTTCACAGCTGTGATTGCTGACGATTGATGCAAGCCGGATTTTTTGTGCGTAGAAACGCACCGCTGGCAAGGACGCAACCGCGGTGGCCCAGGCCTTGCGCACAGCCCGCCGAAGAGGGTCAGGCTTCGGGTACATGGGACGGCGAAATCTGAATCTGTCCGCAAGCCAGCCATGGCGCCGGATCCCGCCAGCGGAGCGCTGATCCTGAACCCCCGGGGCGCAAACCAGAGATCGCCCGCATCCGGAACTTTTTAAGCTTTGGCCTATCATTAACCTATGCGCCATTTGCTTCTCGTCCTCATGATCGCCCTGCTGCCTGTGCGCGGCTGGATCGGCGACGCGATGGCGACCGGGATGGCGACCGGGATGGCGACGGGTCATTTCCAGACCCAGGGAGTTGCTATTAAAAACATAGCTTTTCACGCCGATGAAATGGGGGCTCCAGCCCATTTTTATCATCAACCAGTGACGCCAGAGGCAGTTCCAGAAGTTGCTGACTGCGCGGGCCATGCCTCCGGTGATACTTCTCGCCTGGCTGACGCACACTGCGATTCCTGCTCCGCCTGCCAGACTTGTCACACGGTAGCGCTGGCCACCACAGGGCCGGATTTGAGCCCTGTTTTCAACCGGTTTACCCTGCACTGCCCTGCGGCAGACCCCTTTGCCAGCGCCGAAGCTGCGCTGGGCCAAAAACCACCCATTTCCTGATTTCCAGGCCCGTATTGGGCCTGTACTTGCCTCCGGCACGGTCCTTACGGGCCTCGCGTCACCCCTTGATGCCCGGATACCGCGATTTCCGCAATCGCCCCGCTTGTATTTCAGGAGATTTTTGTGAACGTCCCCTTTATTTCGAACCCGCTCGCTCTGCTGGCTCTGCTAATTCTTCCCTCATGGGCCATCGTCGCCAAGGCACAAACCCCTGCACCGACTGTCCCGGCAGCTTCGGTGACAGACGCTGCGCCAGCTCCGTTTCGCTCGGCCTTTGAAGGCTACCAGCCCTACACCGAGGAAAAGATAGTCCGCTGGAAAGAGGCCAATGACAATGTTGGCCGCATCGGAGGCTGGCGCGAATACGCCAAAGAAGCCCAGCAGCCACAGGCGTCAGGCGCTGCGGCCCAGTCCGACCCGCATGCCGGACCCGCCAAACCCGCACCGGAGCGACCATGAAAACGCTTTCTCGCGGCGGCGCCCTGGGTGTGGCCACCCTGGTGCTGGCAGGCTGTGCGTCCGTTAACCTGGAACAGGCCCTCCAAGGTGCCAACGACACCACCTCCAGCTTCACGCAGGGCAAGCTTGAGCTCAGTCGCACCGAGCAGCAGCAGCTAGCCCGCAACAAGCTGAGCAGCGAGCTGATGGCCAAGCCCTTGACCATGGATGATGCCGTCCAGCTGGCCCTGGCCAACAGTCCGGCGGTGCAAAGCTTGCTGGCACAGAGCTGGGCTGAGCTGGCCAAGGCGAATCAGACCGGCAGAATTGCCAACCCGGTATTCACATTCGAACGTGTCCGCTTTGGCGATGAGCTGGAACTGGGGCGCTTGTTGTCGTTTGGTTTGCTGGATCTCCTGACGCTGCCGCAGCGCCAGGTGATATCCCGCGGCCAAGTCGCGCAAGCCAAGGTGCAGCTCAGCGCCAATGTTGTCGACCAGGTCACCCAGGTGCGTCAGGCATGGGTGCGCGCTGTGGCTGCACAACAGACCTTGCAATACGCCGAGCAGGTGACGGCCGCCGCGCAAGCGAGTGCCGAGTTGGCAAAACGCATGCAGCAGGTGGGTAATTTCACCAAATTGCAACGGGCACGCCAGCAAGCGTTTTATGCGGACGCCACGGCTCAGTTCGCATCGGCCCAGCATGCGGCCACCGCTGCCCGGGAGGAATTGAATCGCCAACTGGGCTTGACGGACGCGCAAGCGATGCAATTGAAGCTACCGGATCGCCTGCCCGACTTGCCGAAAGAGCCCCGCCCGGCCGCTGTGGTGAACGCCCACGCTATGCAGCAGCGCCTGGATGTCCAAATCGCACGGAGCCAGCTCGATATCGCTGGCAAATCCCAAGGTCTAAGTTTGCTCAACAGCCTTGTCGACGTTGAGCTGGGCCTACGCCGGGATACGGTGTTCG
>JBKJZS010000291.1:0-3392 GCA_046714915.1 Polaromonas sp.
GGTGCGCAGGCTGTAATACTGGGTCGCCACTTCCGCCGCCAGCAGCACCCGGGCTTCGTGCCAAAGGGCTTGCGCGCCTTCGTAGCGCAGTTCGCTGGCGTGGCGACTGGTGCGCTGACCGCCGAACAGGTCGATCTCCCATGCCATTTGCAAACCGGCCTGCACGCTGGTGTCGACCGGCGCGGCGGCCGGGCCGCGCGCCTGCGCGCGCCCGCGGCTGACCAAGGTCGATGCATCCAGCGAAGGCAGCAGCGCCGCGCCCGCGGCCACCTGGCTGGCCCGTGCTTGCTCGATGCGCGAGCGCGCGGTGGCGACTGACGGGCTGACGGCCTGGGCCGCCGTAATGAGTTCGGCCAGCAGCGGGTCGCCTTGCCGCTGCCACCACTGGGTCAGGTCGGTTAAGGTGCCCTGGTGCGGCAGGCCGGCCAACGGCTTGGAGCTGGGCGCCGGTGCAAACCATTGCCTCGGTGGGTTGGCCGACACTGCAGCGGGCGGAGCCTGCAGCGCGCAGGCGCTCAGCAGCAGCGGCGCGAGGGTGCAGGCAAAAAGTCGTGCCCTTGGCTGGGTATTGGTCATTTTTCGCTCTTTTTATCGAGAGGCAGCCGCCGCGCCAGTTCCACTGCGATCATGGCCTCGGCAAAGTCCACCAGGCGCGCCGCCCACAGGTCAATGGCCTTGGGCGTGGCGATCAGCTGCGGCCGGACTGCTTCGATCACATCGCGGGTGATAAACATCTGCATGGCCAGCCCGGTGATGGAAAAAGCCAGGCGGTGCACATCGTCGTTCGCTGTGGTGACGCCCAGATGACGGCATAGCACCTCGACCAGCGCGGCGTGCGCCGGCTTGATGTTGCTGTTGATCTGTGCGGCCCACAGGCCGGTCGGCTCCAGCATTTCACGGAAATGCAGGCGGGTGATCTGTTGCGCCAGGTCGCCCTGCTTCAGGGGCTCCAGAAATCCCGCTATAAAGCCTCCCATCGCCTGCCGCAGGGTCAGGTGTGCGGGCTGGTACCTGGAAATATCGTCGCAGGGCTTGCCCAGGGGTTCGGTGAAGACGGCGCGGTACAGCCCTGCCTTGTCGCCAAAGTAATAGCTGATGGAAGCAATGTTGGCGCCAGCCGCCTGCGCAATCTCGCGCGTCGAGGTCTTGGCAAAACCTTTTTCGGCAAACAACCTCAGTGCGCAGAGCAGCAGGTGCCCTCTGGCCTCGGCGCCGTCGGAGCGCTGCTTGCGGGCTTCATGGCCGGGCTGGCGCGATGGGGAGGGGAGAGGGCCTGTCTTCATGCGCCGCATTAGAGCATATAGATCAAACGATTGATTTAATTAAACCAATTGTTTCAGTTAAACACAAGGGTCACGGGCCCGGCGGCCTCCGGTGCGGCACGCCACAGCAAGGGTTCCACACCCCCCCCGGGGCCCAGAGTCAGAGAGTGGACGCGGCCCTGGAAGCCGGGGAGCAGCCCCTGCGGACGGGCTCGCGACGGGCGCTGGCGGCGCGGCGGAGTGAGATCCCTGGAGGATGCGCAACAGGGCTACTACCTACCGTTTGACGGTATGTCAGGCGATACAATCAAATGCTCGGAACTCCCGCCGGGCCTGATGGCGACGGGGGCTGCACCGCAGCCGTCAGTACGCCGTCAGTGAGCCCGGTATATCGTTACTGGCTTTTTATCCTCCGCCGTACCCAAGTACGGCGACCAACTCCCTCACGGCTCTAGGAGGTTCTGCTTTGAAGACACTTCTTTCCCTTGCCCATCTGATCGACTGGATCAATGACCGGTTCGCCGGCATTGCCAAGTGGGCGGTTATCTTGGCCTGCATCATCAGCGCTACCAACGCGGTGGTCCGTTATGCCTTCGATATCAGCTCCAACGCCTGGCTCGAGATCCAGTGGTACCTGTTTGCCGCCTGCGTCATGATGGGCGCTGCCCAGGTTTTGAGGGTCAATGAACATGTGCGGGTGGACGTGATCTACGGGCAGTTTTCCAGCCGGGGACGGGTCTGGATCGATCTGTTCGGCCTGGTCTGCTTTCTGCTGCCGGTGATGGCCTTGATGCTTTATTACTCTGCGCCCTTGTTCCTGCGCATGTACCTCTCCCAAGAGATGTCGAGCAACGCAGGTGGCTTGATCCGCTGGCCGGCCATGCTGATGCTGCCGCTCGGCTTTACCTTGATGCTGCTGCAGGGCCTGTCGGAAATTGTCAAACGCGTTGGCTGGCTCATGCATGTCCATGACATGGACCTCCACTACGAAAGGCCTCTGCAATGAACCCCCTCGACCACGTTCGACCGCTGCCCTCCGGGGCTGCGCTCGCCCTTTCAGAGGCGGCTTGCCGGAGGACAGCATGAGCATGGAAAATTTTGCCCCGCTGATGTTCGGCGGGCTGATCCTGATCATGCTGATTGGCTTTCCGGTGTCGTTTTCGCTGTCGGCGCTGGGTCTGCTGTGCGGCTTTATCGCGATTGAAATGGGCTGGTTCCCGGCGGCCTTTATGGCCAATCTGCCGCTCAATGTGTTCGGTATTTTGTCCAATGAATTGCTGTTGGCGATTCCCTTTTTCACCCTGATGGGATCAATCCTGGAAAAGTGCGGGCTGGCCGAGGACATGCTTGATTCGATGGGCCAGTTGTTCGGGCCGATGCGCGGCGGGCTGGGCTACTCGGTCATCATCGTCGGCTTTATCCTGGGGGCCATCACTGGCACGGTGGCCGGCCAGGTGATTGCGATGGCAATGATCTCGCTGCCGGTGATGATGCGTTACAACTACAACATGCGTTATGCCACGGGCGTGCTGGCCGCATCGGGGACGATCACCCAGCTGGTGCCGCCTTCGCTGGTGCTGGTGGTTATGGCTGACCAGCTCGGACAATCGGTCGGTGACATGTACAAGGGTGCCTGGGGCCCGTCCATCCTGCAGGTCGTGATCTTTGCGCTGTACACCTTTTTCCTGACGCGTTTTCGCCCTGCTTATTTACCCGGTCTTCCTCCGGAAGCGAGAACACTGGGTGGCTGGGCTTTATGGAGAAAATGCCTGCGCGGCATCATTCCTTCAGCCATCCTGATCTTTGCCGTTCTGGGCAGCATGGGCGGTTTGCCGGGTATCAATGTGGCCATTGCCACACCCACGGAAGCCGGAGCCATGGGAGCGGTTGGCGCCTTCATTCTGGCGGCCATCCACCGACGGCTGTCCTGGGCGCTGGTCAAGGAAGGCATGACCGGAACGATGCGGATCACCGCCATGGTGGTGTTCATCCTGATCGGCTCCAGGGTCTTCTCGCTGGTATTCCAGGGCGTGGATGGCGGAATCTGGATTGAACACATGTTGACAGGGCTGCCGGGAGGCCAGACCGGGTTTCTGATTGTTGTCAACATCTTCATTTTCTTCCTGGCGT
>JBKJZS010000292.1:0-5060 GCA_046714915.1 Polaromonas sp.
CTACCGCGACGGCGCGCTGCGCAACGCGCGCGGCGAAGCCTTCACGATGGAGTTTCTTAATGACCAGCCCTCGCTGGTGCGTATCGTCGGGCCTTTCCAGAAAGCGCTGGAAAAGCTAGGCATCACCATGACTTACCGGGTGGTCGATTTTTCGCTGAGCAAACAAAAGATGGACGCCTTTGACTTCGAGGTCACGACGCTGCGCCTGCCGGGCTCGACCGCGCCTGGCAGCGAATTGCTGGAACGTTTTGGTTCCGAAGCGGCCAAAACCCCGGGCTCCTCCAACGTCTGGGGCATCGCCGATCCGGCCATTGACGCTTTGCTGCAGAAAGTGGTGAAGGCCAAGAGCCGGCCAGAGCTGAGCGCCGCCATGCGCGCCCTGGACCGGGTATTGACCCACGGCCACTACTCCGTACCGCAGTATTATGGCGATGCCTTTCTGATTGGTTACCGGCCCGCACCTTTTGTGCTGCCGCCGACGATTCCGCCTTATTACCAGGCCGATACGTGGGCGATGAGCACTTGGTGGGCTTCTAAGATAAACAAATAATGGCCAGCTACATCTTCAAACGCCTGCTGCTGATGGTGCCTACATTGCTGGGGGTGCTGCTGCTGACGTTTGTGATGGTCCAATTTGTGCCGGGCGGCCCGGTCGAGCAGATGGTGGCCCAGCTGCAAGGGCGTGATTCGGGCGGGGAGCGCGCAGCAGCGGCGGGCGCCGGCTACCGCGGCCGGCAGGGTCTGGATGCGCAGCGCGTCGAGGAAATCAAAGTCCTGTACGGTTTTGACAAACCGGTGCATGAGCGCTTTTTCCAGATGCTTGGGCAGTTTGCGCGTTTCGATCTCGGAAAAAGTTTTTACCAGCACAAGGACGTCTGGAAACTGATCAAGGAAAAACTCCCGGTCTCCATCAGCCTCGGCCTCTGGACTTTTTTCATCAGCTACCTGATCGCCGTTCCGTTGGGTGTGGCGAAAGCGGTGCGGGCGGGTACGCGCTTTGACTTTGTCACCACCCTCATCGTACTGGTGGGTTATGCGATTCCGGGCTTTGTTTTGGGGGTCGCCTTGCTGGTCGTTTTTGGGGGACAGTTGCAGTGGTTCCCCTTGCGCGGTTTGACCTCGTCGAGCTGGGAAACCATGAGTTGGGGCGCCCGCGCGGTGGACTACCTGTGGCACATCGCCTTGCCGGTCACTGCAATGGTGCTGGGCAGTTTTGCGGTAACAGCGGTGCTGACGAAAAATTCATTTCTTGAAGAAATCCGCAAGCATTACGTGCTGACGGCGCGCGCCAAGGGCTTGTCAGAGCGGCAGGTGTTGTGGAAGCATGTTTTTCGCAATGCACTGATCCCCATCATCACCGGTTTTCCGTCAGCTTTTATCGGCGCCTTTTTCACCGGTTCGTTGCTGATCGAAACCCTGTTTTCACTCGATGGGCTGGGTCTGCTCAGTTATGAAAGTGTGATCCGGCGCGACTACCCCGTGGTGCTGGGCACGCTGTACCTGTTTACGCTGATTGGCTTGGTGACCAAACTGGTTTCCGATCTTTGTTATGTCTGGGTGGACCCGCGTGTCAAATTTGACTGATAGTGTGGACGATAGGCAATTTTCCGTCGGGTCGCCCCTGGGAAAATTACCTGCTTTGGAGGGTAGCGTAATACGCGAAGCGCTAAGCGTGGGGGTCAGTCCCGGTCGCCGCGCCTGGCAGCGATTCCGGCGCAACCGGCTGGGTTACCGCAGCCTTCTGATCTTTAGTGTGCTTGTCGTGCTGAGCCTGTTTGCCGAAGTGTTGTCCAACGACAAGCCACTGCTGGTGCGTTATCAGGGTGAGTTGTATGTTCCTCTGATCAAGGACTATTCTGAAAAAACTTTTGGCGGCGATTTCGACACGCCAACCGACTACCTGGACCCTTTTATCCGCGACAAACTCAAAGAGGACGGCAACTGGTCGATTTATCCGGTTAACCCTTATGGACCACGCACGCTCAACTATTTTGCGAAAGAGCCCAACCCCTCGGCACCGTCCCGCGACAACCTGCTGGGCACTGACGACAGGGGGCGTGACCTGCTGGCGCAGCTGATTTACGGTTTTCGGCTCAGTGTGCTGTTCGGGCTGTCGTTGACGGTGATCGGTGTCGTGGTCGGCATCATCACCGGGGCTATTCAGGGTTATGTGGGCGGCAAGACTGACTTGGCTTTCCAGCGTTTCATCGAAATCTGGGGCTCTATGCCCGAGCTCTACCTCTTGATTATTTTCAGTGCCATCTTCGCGCCTAGTGTCGCCTTGCTGCTGTTTCTGCTCAGCCTGTTCGGCTGGATGGGTTTGTCGGACTACGTACGCGCTGAGTTTCTGCGCAACCGCCAGATGGATTACGTACGGGCGGCGCGGGCGCTGGGCGTGGGCAACTTGCAGATCATGTGGCGCCACATCCTGCCGAACAGCCTGACGCCGGTGGTAACGTTTTTGCCCTTTCGCATGAGCGCGGCCATTCTGGCGCTGACTTCGCTGGACTTTCTCGGCCTTGGGGTGCCGCCCGGCACACCGTCGCTGGGCGAATTGTTGAGCCAGGGGAAAGCAAATATTGATGCCTGGTGGATCTCGCTGTCGACGTTTGCGGTGCTGGTGTTGACCTTGCTGCTGCTGACCTTCATGGGCGATGCGCTGCGCGATGCGCTGGACCCGCGAAAGGCTGACGTATGAGCGCGGCAGACACCGACAGTCTCGGTACGGGTAATGAGTACTCACCCAACCGGTCGCGCTCAGGAGAATTAGCCCCACTTTCTGGTCCAAGAGACGGCGTAATGCCGAAGGCACGCGAAGCGACCAGCGTGGGGGCCAGACTCCTGGACGTCAAAAACCTGCGCGTGGCCTTCGCCGGCAAAGAGGTGGTGCGGGGCATTGACTTGTCCATCGCCCCCGGTGAGAAGCTCGCCCTCGTCGGCGAGTCGGGTTCCGGTAAAACTGTCACGGCGCTCAGCCTGCTGCGGCTGGTTCAGAACGCGGAGATCAGCGGGGAGGCTGCATTCGTGGGGCGCGAGGGGCAGGTAGACCTGCTGGCTATGCCCGAGCGGCAGTTGCGCGGCATTCGTGGCCAGGACATAGCCATGATTTTCCAGGAGCCAATGACGGCGCTGAATCCCCTCTTTACCGTGGGCCGACAAATTGCCGAAGTTTTGGAGCTAAAACAGGGTGTAGCCCCCGCTGAATCAGCGCAAGCAGCTATCAAATTACTCGCAGACACCGGCATCCCCGAGCCGGGGCGGCGGGTCCACTCTTTTCCGCACCAGCTCTCGGGCGGGCAGCGCCAGCGCGCGATGATTGCGATGGCGTTGGCCTGTCAGCCGAAACTGCTGCTGGCCGACGAGCCGACCACCGCGCTGGATGTCACGCTGCGCGTACAAATTCTGGACTTGCTGACTGAACTGCAGCAGCGCAATGGCATGGCGGTGCTGCTGATCACCCACGATCTGAACCTGGTGCGTCGCTTCGCCGACCGCATCGCGGTGATGGAGGACGGCCATATTGTGGAAACCGGCCCGGTGGCGCAGGTGTTCGCCAATCCGCAGCATCCCTACACCCGCAAGCTGATCGCCAGCCGTCCGGCGCGCGACGTGGCTGAGTGCCCGCCGGACCCGGCTGCTGCGCCGGTGATGCAGGCCAAAGACCTGCGCGTCACCTATCCGCTGCGTCTGGCGGGCGTACGGGGCTGGTTCAAGTCGGGCGAGTTTGTAGCGGTACAGGCTGCGAGCTTCAGCATACCCCCCGGGCAAACCTTGGGTGTCGTCGGTGAGTCCGGATCGGGCAAATCCACGCTGGCGCTGGCCGCGCTCGGCTTGCACCCGCACCAGGGATTGCTGCTGGCGGCCGGGAAACGCTGGAGCCGCGACGCGGCCAGCAATAAAAGCATGCGCCGCGCGGTGCAGGTGGTGTTTCAGGACCCGTTTTCCTCACTGTCACCGCGCATGACGGTGGAAGAAATTGTTGGCGAAGGCTTGCGCGTGCACCAGCAGGGCCTGCCTGCCGACCAGCGGCGCCAGCGTGTGGCGCAGTCACTGGCCGAGGTAGGCATGAGTGAGGCGCAGTTCCCGGGCTTGTTGCAACGTTATCCGCACGAATTTTCAGGGGGTCAGCGCCAGCGGCTGGCGATTGCGCGGGCCTTGATCGTGCAACCCCAATTGCTCGTGTTGGACGAACCGACCAGCGCCCTGGACGTGACCATTCAGAAGCAGGTATTGCAGCTCTTGCAGAAACTGCAACGCGAGCGCGGCCTGAGCTACCTGCTGATCACGCACGATGTGGATGTGATTCGTGCGATGGCGCACCAGGTGATCGTCATGAAAGACGGTGAGGTGCTGGAAGCGGGCAGTGTGGCCAAAGTGATGGAACAGCCGGACCATCCCTACACGCGGACGCTGGTCGCAGCGCAGGTGTGAGTCCCAGATTGCCAATTTAGGGCAATGCTGATTAAGGTCCACGACGCGCGCGCGTGAAGCGTTACATGACGATGAAACAACAAACCCTGGCGATGGCCGCCGATCAAGGCGTGGGATTCGAGCAATACCGCAAGCCCACGCGGCGAGAGGAGTTCTTGAAGACAATGGAGGCCATCGTCCCCTGGTCAGCCCTGTGTGAAGTGATCGAGCCGCACTACCCGAAGGCCGGCAACGGCCGCCCACCCATAGGCCTGGAGCGCATGCTGCGCATTCACTTCATTCAGCACTGGTTCAACTTGGCAGACTTGGCCTGTGAGGAGGCGCTGTACGACAGTGCCAGCCTGCGCCGCTTCGTGGGGATTGATCTGGGCCGTGAACCGGTGCCCGATGCCACCACCCTGCTCAAGTTCCGTCGTCTTCTCAATGACAACAAGCTGGGCGAGGCCTTGTTTGCCAAAGTAGGTCAGGAGTTGCAAGCCCGAGGCTTCAAGGTCAACACCGGCACCATCGTGGACGCCACCATCATTGGCGCACCCAGCTCGACCAAGAACGCCGACAAGGCGCGTGACCCCGAGATGCACCAAACCCGCAAAGGCCAGCAATGGTACTTTGGCATGAAGCTGCACATT
>JBKJZS010000293.1:0-5009 GCA_046714915.1 Polaromonas sp.
GCGGTATGGCGGGCTTCAATGTCCAGCATCAATGGTGTCAGGGCCGCCTCCATCGAGCCCATGACAATCACGGATTTTTCGGTGTAGGCCAGTTTTTGGTGCAAGTTGGCGTAATGGGTGTCCAGCCCCCACTCGATCATCGGCCAGGCCATGACGGGAAAGCCGGGCACGAAATAGACGCCCCCACGCTCCCCCGCTCCGTGTGGGTCGCCGCCCCCCGAGGGGACCCTCGCGCCTTGGGGCGTCCCGGCGACACTCGATCGCGCCACCCCGCAAAAAAATCCGGGGATCTTGTTGTAGGGGTTGGGAATGATGGCAGCGCCTGCTGGAAACACGCCCATGTTCAGGCGGTGGATGTTGTCGTGCCGGTCGGGCTCGTAGGGCACGCCCTGCTCTTTGGCCAAATCCTGCATGCGCTCCCGGATCAGGCGTTCGGCCTCGGGCTGCAGCGCCAGGGGCACGCCCAGTGCTTTGGCGGCGCACTGGCGCGTGTGGTCGTCCGGCGTGGCGCCAATGCCGCCGCAGGAAAAAACCACATCACCCGATGCACGCGCTGCTGCAAAGGCACGCGCAAGCGTGGCGGTGATGCGATCGGGATCGTCGCCGACGTAGTCGGCGTAACTGAGCTGCAGGCCCCGCCCTGTCAGCAGTTCGATGACTTTGGGCAGGTGTTTGTCGGCACGTTTGCCGGAAAGAATTTCATCGCCAATGATGACGAGTCCGAAGTGGGTGCTCATAGAAAAATCCGCAAATGGTTTTAGATCAAGGCTGTTGTCCGGGGCCGTCGAACTTCGGCGCGGCCTGACCGATCACGCCGGAGGAGGTATGCGGCGGCGCGTCAGCGGGTCTGGATTGAATCGCTGCCTGCGCAAGAAGGTCAATGGCTGGTGCCTGATTTTGCTTTCGAAGCTGTTCCAGCGCGGCGAGTGCGTAGTGAGAAAACCAGAGCGATGAAAAAGCAAACACCAGGGTGTAAATCCAGATGGCCACCGGCACCAGGATGGGCGCCATCGCCACAAACATCGCGCCGGAAGCCCAGATCAGGCTGGGCGCGGCGCCGAGGTAGCCGCTAAACACACCAATGCCGAGCAGGCTGGCGCGGTGCTGGCGGAAGATCTGGCGCCGTTCGTCGGCACTGGCGTGATCCACCAGCGCGTCGTAGGACATCACGCGGTAAGTCAGCCAGCCCCAGATCAGCGGCGGCAAAATCAGGATCAGGGGCGGGATCAGCCAGAGCGGAATCGACACGATCAGCGCAATCACAGCCAGCAGGGTGGAGCTGAACGACCAGAACAGGCTGGCCAGCAAAGAGCCGCCTTTTTTGCGCTCCAGCAGCGGAAAACGGCGCTCGGCCACCAGTGCCACCATGGCCGGCGTCATCAAGAGCGCGACAAACAGCAATGTGCCAATAACGATCGCCGGAATCGCCAGAAAAAGCAACAGCGCCGGCGCCAGCACCACCCGCAGATTGCCCAGTCCCAAGCCTTCGAGCCAGCGCACCATGGTGCTCAGCAGCTCATAACTTTCCAGACTGGCACGCAGAGAAGCGAGCGCGTCTTCCCAGAAAAAATAGCCCAAGCCGAGGGAGATGGCCATCATGATGATGAGCGGCAAAAACGACAGTGCAATGACCCGTGGGTGCAGGCAATACATCGCCGCCCGCCAGAAAGAATCCAGAAGCTTGTTCATGGAAAGGAGGATACGTGAATGCGCGGCCGCCTTCGGGGCGAAGCCATTTTTTCGCCGGGCAGCCCCAAAGAAAAAACGGTCCCCTCGAGGGGCGGCACTCCACGAATTGAAAAGCGTGGGGGCATGTCAGGCACGGCCCGCCAAACGCTTGAGCCCCAGCCACTGCTGCTGCCAGAAGCCGGTGCCATAGTTTCTGACGCCCTGCTCGCCCGCTTCCACCTGGTCGCGTACGCCGGTGGGGTGGTAGCGCTGCTCGAAGTTGGCTGTGCCAAAAAGAACGTCCCACCACGGCAGCAACACCCCAAAGTTATGACCTCCAGGACGGACCCCCGCGCTCGTCGCTGGGGGTGCCGCGCTGCCCGCCGCGGGGGTTGGTTTTCCTTGCGGCAGTGCGGCGGAAAATTGCCGTGGCTTGATCGGTGTTTCGTGGCCAATGCCGATGCTGTGATGCATGCGGTGGAAGCGCGGACTGACCCACAGGCGTTCGCCGAGCCGTCCAAACCACAGCCGCAGATTGGCATGCTGAAGACTTTCGCTGAGCTGGGTCAGGGCGACGATCGCAATAAACTGGTCAGGCGCCACGCCGATCAATTGCGCCACCAGCACGATAATGAAGTCCACCAGGATGTCGTCCAGCAGGTGATTCCGGTTGTCGCTCCACATGGTCATCTGCCGCTGCGCGTGGTGCAGCGAATGCAGGCGCCACCAGAAGCCCAACTGGTGCTGGCCGCGATGGGTCCAGTAACCGACCAGATCGAACACCACCAGGTAGATCAGAAAACTCACGACAGCGCCATCGGTCACGCCGGGCCACAGCTGGTCCAGGTGAAAGGTGCCGTAACCCGCCGTGCGCACCGCGCCAAAGGCCTCGTCCAACCCGGGCTCCAGCGTGAAAAACAGGGCGATCCGGAATAAGCCAAGCCGGTGAATCAAGGTGTAAAGAATATCGGTGTGAATGGTGGCGCGATCCCGCACTGGCTCCACCGGCCGCCAGCGTTGCAACGGGCCTATCACGGCCAGCAGGACGATGATCTGGATCACCCCCACCATGAACCACGCCGTGGCCCCATAACCGTCTTCCAGCAAGTTGCCCATGCCCAGCGCAAACATGGCCGGCTGCACGGCCGTCTCAAACAAGCCCTGCTGCACTACCGAAAAAAGATCGCTGAACCAGTCCATGTCGCTTATTTTGCAGGCTTGGCCGGTGAAAGGCTGGACCGGGCATCAATCCAGCCTTTGTACTGGGGGTGTTCGCGCAGGGTCTCGAAGCAAAAACCGCGCGCTTTCAGTCCCATGATCAGCGGCTCCAGCACAGCCGGCGCCCAGGGGTCCTGGCGCGACCAGATGCCCAGGTGCGCCAGCAAAATGTCGCCGGGCCGAACATCCCGCAAGGCTTTTTTCAGCAGCAAGTCGTTGGGGTATTTTTCGCTTGACAACTCGTCGCCCAGAAAGCCGGCGGGTGACCAGCCCACATGCTCATAACCACAGCCCTTGGCGGCGGCCAGCAGCTGGAGCGAGGTTTTTCCACCCGGCGCCCTGAAAAGCGGCAGCGGCTTTTTGCCGGTGATCTCCTCCAGGCGTGTGCTGGCGCGGCCCACCTCTTCACAGTATTGCCTCGCCGTCCAGGTGAATTCCCTGCCTTCAGACGGTCCCGCCGAGGGCCGAATCCGGAACTGCACGGCAGCACCTGGTCCGCCCGCCACATCGGCGCGCCAATAGCTGTGGTCCCAGGTATGCGAGGCAAACTCGTGGCCTTCAGAAGCGCGGGCTTTCCACCAACTGGCCCAATGCGTGCCCAAGCTCCCATCGCCGGCTTTGGTCCGCTCATTGGCGGCGAAAAATGTCGCTTTGACCTGGTGCTTGTTGAGGATGTCCGCCATCAGCGGCGCCACCTCCATGTGTCCGGTGTCCAAAGTCAGGTAGACCGGCTTGCAGGATGCGCCCTGAGCGGATTTTTGAGCATCAAAAGTGCCTCCAGCCCAAGAAGAATGGGCGCAGATAGCTATTAAAACAATAGCAAACGACGCTGTGGGTGAGCGCGGCTTAGCGCGCAGCGTGGTCCAGCGTCCAGACACCGTGGGGACTCCTGCCAACATTGACTTGGCGTATTACCTTGCGGCTGGCCATGTCGATCACCGTGAGCTTTCGGGCCCAGCGCGAGGTCACATAAAGCAGCTTGCCGTCGCGCGAGACCTCGATGCAGTCCGGCCCGCCGGGCGCCGGGTAGCTGTCGACCACGGCCAGAGTCTGCAGGTCAATTTTGCTGATGCTGTTGGCCACCCGGTTGCTGACCAGCACATGGCGCCCATCGCCGAGCGCGCGGAAGGCGTGGGCCCCGGCGCCGGTTTTGATGACCTTGCTGCGTTGCGGCTGCTTGCCGCTCACGTCGTAAACCTCGACCGTGTCGCCGCCGGTCAGGCCGACCAGCACCAGCTTGTCATCTGCGGTGCCGAACACGTCAGCCGGAGTCGCGCCGGTTTTGGTCCGCCACCTGATGGTCTGGGTCTGCAGGTCGACCGCGATGAGCTCGTCACTGTCCTGCATTGACGAATAAATGGTGGTGCTTTTGCTGTCTATCCACAAATGGCTCGGCGTTTTACCGGTGGCCACGCGCTTGACCAGCGTGATGTCGGTGCCGTCCCAGCGGTAAATGTCGATGTGGTTCAGGCGATTGGCCGCCGTGACAAACCATTTCATGTCTGGCGAAAAGCGCAGCTGGTAGGGGTCGATGATGCCGCGTATGACGCGCTGCACTTCCGCGGTTCTGGGGTCAATGAAGGTCAGGGTATCGGACAGCGCATTGCCCACAATCACCGATTTTTCGTCCGGCGTGAGGTAAAGGTGGTGCGGCTCCTTGCCGGTGGCAATGCGTTTGGTCTCCGTCCAGTCAACCGGGTTGATCACACTGACGCTGGCATCGAGCGAATTGAGTACAAACAGTGGCGCGGTCTGAGCCAGGGCTGGCAGACTGGCCCCGCCCACACAGCAACACCATGCAGCAGCAAACAAACGAAAGGAAAAATTCACGAAACTACTTTCTCTGAGGCAACCGGCAAGTGTAGCGGCCGCAAGCTTTCATTAACGCGCCAGGTCACCTCATCGCTTACATCCTTTAGGATGAGACGATGAAATTCGCAGATATCCACGGCGTGCACCTCGAAGTAAGTCGTCTAGCCGGCTCGCCGGGGCTGGCGCCCCTGGTTTTTTTGCACGAAGGCCTGGGCTCGGTCAGCTTGTGGACCCAGCGCGGCGTCAATTGGCCAGAGGTGGTTTGCCAATCCACGGGCCGGGCCGGGTTGGTCTATTCGCGGCGCGGTTAC
>JBKJZS010000294.1:0-4498 GCA_046714915.1 Polaromonas sp.
GGAGGGTGCGGTGCGTTGCACCGCCGCGAAATTGGTGCCTGACCCCAATAACTCAGTCATTCATGCACGCGGTTGCAGCACACGCGGTCAAATGAAGTCCCCCTCCATCGCCCCGCTGGGTGAGGGAGGGGCTAGGGGTGGGAGTGGGGGAGTTGAAACTACGGCCTGCGGCGAACCGCAGACGTAGCGTGATGCTGAATCAGCAACCCCGGAGTTAATCAACCTTGCCCAGCAACAGAAACTCCATCAGCGCCTTCTGCACATGCAGCCGGTTCTCGGCCTCGTCCCAGACGACGGACTGCGGGCCGTCAATCACATCGGCCTCAACCTCTTCACCGCGGTGGGCGGGCAGGCAGTGCATGAACAGCGCATCAGCTTTGGCCGCCTTCATCATCTCGCTGTCGACGCACCAGTCGGAGAAGGCTTTTTTGCGGGCTTCGTTCTCGGCTTCGTAGCCCATGCTGGTCCAGACGTCGGTGGTCACCAGGTCGGCCTTGGCGCAAGCCTGCATCGGGTCCTTGAAAACCTGGTAGCTCTCTGCCGAGCGGATGCCGGCCACGGACTGGTCGACTTCGTAGCCCGTGGGTGTGCTCAGGTGCACCTTGAAGCCCAGGATCTCGCTGGCCTGCAGCCAGGTGTTGGCCATGTTGTTGCCGTCGCCGACCCAGGCCACCGTCTTGTCTTTGATTGATCCGCGGTGTTCGATGTAGGTAAAGATGTCGGCCAGGATCTGGCAGGGGTGAAATTCGTTGGTCAATCCGTTGATGACAGGGACGCGGGAATTTTCGGCGAAGCGCTCGATCTTGGTCTGCTCATAGGTCCGTATCATCACCAGATCGACCATGCGGCTGATGACCTTGGCGCTGTCTTCAATCGGCTCGGCGCGTCCCAGCTGGCTGCCCTCCGTGGTGAGGTTCACCACGCTGCCGCCCATCTGGTACATGCCGGCCTCAAAACTGACGCGGGTGCGGGTCGAGGCTTTTTCAAAAATCATCGCCAGCGTGCGGTCCACCAGCGGTTGGTGTTTTTCGTAGGCCTTGAATTTTTTCTTGATCAGGGCGGCGCGCTCGAAAATATAGGCGTATTCGCCGGCGTTGAGGTCGCTGAACTGCAGGTAATGCTTGACTGGTTCCCCCACGCTTGCCACTGCGTGTGCCGCTGGCGTTGCGTTGCCCCTTTCCCCACCAAGAGGGGCCTTCACGCCCAGGGACAGTTTGGTGGCGCTCATGGCCTGTCTTTCAGCAACTGCTTGATCAGTGGGCACAAAATGGCGACGATTTCATCGGCTTCGGCCTGCGTGAGGATCAGCGGCGGCACCAGCCGGATCACGCTGTCGGCCGTGACGCTGATCAGGAGGCCATTGTCGGCGCAGCGTTTGACGAGGTCATTACAAGGCTTCGCCAGGTCAATACCCAGCATCAGGCCCAGGCCGCGGATTTCTTTAACTCCGCCGGACTTTAACTCGGCCGCCAGTTCGCGGCTCAGCGCCGATTTAAGGTAAGCGCCCACTTTGGCAGCGTTGGCCAGCAGGCCGTCTTCTTGCATGATTCGCAGGGTCTCGACACCGGCGCGCATGGCCAGCGGGTTGCCGCCAAAGGTGGTGCCGTGGTTGCCGGGCGCAAAGATGTGAGCCGCTTTCGGGCCGGCCACCACCGCGCCAATCGGCACGCCCGAACCCAGGCCCTTGGCCAGCGGCATCACGTCGGGCAAGATGTCCGCCCACTGATGCGCAAACCACTTGCCGGTGCGGCCCATGCCGCACTGCACTTCGTCAATCATCAGCAGCCAGTCGCGCTCATCGCAGAGCTTGCGCACCTGCTTCATGTAGTCGGCGTCCATCGGGTTGACGCCGCCTTCGCCCTGAATCGCTTCAAAAAATACCGCAACCACATTCGGGTTGCCGGCGGTGGCGGTTTCCAGGGCGGCCATGTCGTTCAGCGGCACGCGGATAAATCCCTCGACCAGCGGACCGAAACCCGCCTGCACCTTGGGGTTGCCGGTCGCGCTGAGGGTCGCAATGCTGCGGCCATGAAAGGCTTTTTCGTAGACCACGATTTCGGGCCGGTCAATGCCTTTGTCATGACCGAACTTGCGCGCCAGTTTCAGTGCCGCCTCATTGGCTTCCAGCCCGGTCGAGCAGAAAAACACATTGGTCAGTCCCGACAGTTCGACCAGCTTGGCCGCCAGTACCTCCTGGTTCGGCACATGGTAGTAGTTGGAGCTGTGGATGATTTTGGCGATCTGGTCCTGCAGCGCGGGCACCAGGCGGGCGTGGTTGTGGCCGAGCGTGTTAACCGCAATGCCGCCCAGCGCATCGAGGTAGGCCTTTCCATTGATGTCCCAGACGCGGCAACCCTGGCCATGCGACAGCGCAATCGGCACGCGGCCGTAGGTGTTCATCACATGGGGTGAGGCGGCTTCGATGAAATTGGGAACAGCGGCGTTCATGGCATGGGCTCCGGGTAAGGCGGGGCAAAAGACCCGCTAAAACTTCAAAACAGTGCGCCCCGATAAGAACCGGGGCGCCAGATCTGATTTTAGGCGCAGACCCCGCCTGGTTTCGTGCCGATTGCGCATCACAGCCATGCTGTCGTCCAACCGGCGTGGAGAACGGGTTCAAGCTCAGGTCTTATATAAGATAGAATTATTGTGCAGTGCAGCATCGGTCGACACCCTCGGTCCAGCATGCTCCAGAACCTCGCCAACCGGCCTGTCTAGCACCTTCCATCCGATGGTTTCCAATTCCGCAAAAGAAGTCTTCATCCAAGGCATCACCCGTGATGGAAAAACTTTTCGCCCGAGCGATTGGGCCGATCGGCTGTGCGGCGTGATGAGCCCGTTCCGTCCCGGAGGGCCGCAGCCCGGTAGCCACCTGACTTATTCGCCCTGGTGTGTGCCCACCCTGGTCAACGGCGTCAAATGTGTGGTGGTCAACAGCGAACTCCGCGAGGCCGAGCCCATGGCCTGGGACTTTGCGATCAATTTTGCAAAAAGACAATGATTTACAGATGGTCGAGGCTTGTCTTTTGCCGGACAAGCCATGAAGCGACTGTGCGGGCCCGATCTTCGCAAATCCGGGTGCGGGACTTGATCAGTTGAGTGACAGAGCCACGGTGGATTTTGGCTGTTAGCCGGTCTTTCCCGCAACGTTTCAGGGTTTGTCGTCGCCCAACAAAAAAGCCGTCTTTCGACGGCTTTTTGCTTTGCTTGCAGCGCACCCTACAAAACGGCGGACTGTTTATTTAGAACAATCCGGGCGGCTAATTTAAAAGTTAGTGAAGGCCTTAGGCGGCCTTAGGGGCGGAGAGTGCCAGGGCTTTAACCCGCGCGGACAGGCGGCTTTTATCACGCGCGGCCTTGTTTTTGTGGAAGATGCCTTTGTCAGCCACCGTGTCCACAATACTTTGGGCCTTGGCGAAAAGATCTTTGGCCTTGTCCTTGTCACCCGCTGCAACGGCTTTTTCAACGTTTTTCACAGCAGTGCGGTATTTGGATCGCAGCGAGGAGTTCGCAGCATTAAGTTTGACGTCCTGACGGACGCGTTTGCGGCCCGACGCGAGGCGCGGGTTCTTTTTCTTGGGTTTGGCAGTAGCCATAAATAGTTTCCTTTAATCCGGGGGAGGAGTCTGCGGATGTTGCTAGCAAAGCTTTTGATTCTAACAGTTTCGACGGTTGCCGGCCGAGGAAGCACCGCAACTGGCTCAGCCATTAATATCGAATTCTTTCGAAAATCTCCAATCGGACAGAGGCAGGCGCTGCTTTGATCGCCGCTATTGGGCTTACTTGACCAGCAGCACGGGGACTTCGCTGTCGGTGACCACGCGCTGAGCCACGCTGCCCATGATCGCGCGACCGAGGAGACCGTGGCCATGCGTACCCATGACGATCATGTGCGCCTTTTCGCGCTTGGCGGCGCGTGCCACCTCTTCCGCCGGGGAGCCGACGACCCACGAGGCGCGAAACGGGATCTTGTGGCGCTTGAGGAAGCGTTCGATAGGGTCCAGCACTTTTTTGGCCTCGTCTCTGTGGTAAGCGTTGATGTTGGCGGCACCTAACATGCCCTTGACGCGCGGGGGAACGGGCGGCTGCACATTCAGCACGACCAGTTCGTCCTCGGGGCCAGCCAGGCTCTCGTGGGTGACGAGGAAGGCCAGGGCCTTTTTGGTGAACTTGCTACCGTCAGCGGCGAACAGAACTTTCATTTTTTCTCCTTGATGTGAACCGATTTAGCGAAACACTAACACGGGAATGCTGCTGTGGGTCAGTACATGCTGGCAGTGTGTCCCTGATGGCCGGACCCTGGCTCTGGCTGCGACTGCGGAAACCGGGTTCAGGGCAGTGGGCTATTCGCTTGGCGGGTTTGGCGCTCTTGGCGACCTCCCTGTGGGCGCTGTGGATGGGACTGGTTCAGAACACCGTCCCCTGGTGCCTGACGCCTTGCAGGGGTCGAGCGAGTGAGCTGATTCGTCCCGCGGCGATGGACTTCTGGCAACACTAT
>JBKJZS010000295.1:0-4224 GCA_046714915.1 Polaromonas sp.
GCAATAAAGGGACCGTTGTTGCCGGCGTCGCCGCGCGGCGAATGTTTGTGCAACGCGCGGGCGACCAGCTCCTTGCCGGAACCCGACTCCCCGGTAATCATCACGGTGACATTACTCTGGCTCAAGCGCCCGATGGCCCGAAACACGTCCTGCATGGCTGGCGCCTGGCCCGGCATTTCGGGGGTGGCCGCCATGCGTTCTTCCGCCACTTCCTCGCGCTGACTTTCCTCCACTGCGCGCCGTATCAGTTCTACCGCCTTGGTCAGGTCAAAGGGTTTGGGCAAATACTCAAAGGCGCCGCCCTGAAAGGCCGACACCGCGCTGTCCAGGTCGGAGAACGCCGTCATGATGATGACGGGCAGACCGGGGAGTTTTTCCTTGACCTTGGCCAGCAGATCCAGACCGGAACCGCCCGGCATGCGAATGTCGCTAACCAGCACTTGCGGGCCATCGTCCTCGGTGGCACTGTCCAACGCCGCCAGCACATCGCGGGGGTTGATAAAACTGCGGGTTGGGAGGCCTTCGCGCAGCAAGGCCTTTTCCAACACAAACCGGATGGACTGGTCATCGTCAACAATCCAGATCGGTTTCATGCTTTAGGGTCCCTTTGGTACTAGCAAATATCTATCCGTGAAAGACAACCGATTTCAAGGCAGTGGTATCAGTATCTTGAAATCCGTACGGCCGGGGACGCTGTCGCACTCAATCAAGCCGTGGTGTTGCTGAACAAAGGTTTGCGCCAATGTCAGCCCCAGCCCGGAGCCGCCTTCGCGCCCCGAGATCAGGGGATAGAAGATGCGATCCTTGATGGAGTCCGGAACGCCCGGTCCATTGTCGATGACATGCAATTCCAGTGCCAGGCGATAACGCTGCTTGCCGAAAGTCACTTGCCGCGCAATCCGGCTCCTGAAACTGATCTGCGCATCCCCGAGAGCAATGCGTTCTGCCAGCGCGCGCGCGGCGTTATGGACAATGTTCAGCACCGCCTGAATCAGCTGCTCGCGGTCGCCACGGAAGTCGGGGATCGAAGTGTCGTAGTCCCTCAGCACCCGCAAACCTTTGGGAAACTCGGCCAGAATCAGCGAACGCACGCGCTCGCACACCTCGTGAATGTTGACATCTCCCACCAGGTGCGGCCGCCGGTGCGGCGCCAGCAGTCGGTCCACCAACGTTTGCAGACGGTCCGCCTCATGGATGATGACCTGGGTGTACTCGGTCAGCTCCTTGGATTCGATCTCCATTTGCAGCAGCTGCGCGGCACCACGAATACCGCCCAGCGGATTCTTGATTTCATGCGCCAGGTTGCGAATCAGTTCCTTGTTGGCCTGCGCCTGGTCCATCAGCCGCTCTTCGCGGTCCTGTTTGGCCTGCTGCTCGAGCGGCAGCAGCTCCACAATGGCCTCGCCCGGTGTGTCGGTTTGCGCCACCACCACATGGACCGGCATGGGCTCGCGGTTCAGGGGTTTGAGCCGGGCGTCATAACGCAGCGTCGCAAACTCATTGCTTCCCGCGCCCTCCAGCGCGTTGTACAGAATCGGAGGTTCGGTAAAACAGTCGGGAAGGCGGGAGCCTTCAATGGTGCGGCGGGAGGTCCCCAGCGCGTCTTCCAGCGCCGCATTCGCGAACACCACGATGCCGTTGCTGCGAACCACCGCCACCAGTGTGGCCAGCAGGTCAAAGGATTGGAAGCGGGTCGACGCCGGGAGGGAAGGCGCGGGAGCCGGAGCGGGAGCGGAAAGATTGGGCTTTTTCAAGCACCCTATTTTGACGCAGAACCGCTTACTGTCGCGGGGTGTTTCCCGGCAAGCGGGAAATTTCACGCTTCAAGCCGGCAATATCGCTTTCGTTGCGGGCAATGCTGTCTTTGAGTTCCGCAACACGGTCCAGGTAACGCTGGTAGTTGCGCCCTTCGATACCCTGCTTTTCCGGCTCACCATGGTTGAATTCTTTTTGTTGCTCGGCCAGTTTCAGCTCGGACTTTTTGAGCTCGGCCTCCAAAATGGCGCGTGAATCGCTGTCGCGGGCGCGTTGTTCGCCGCTGTCGGGGCGCGGCACTGCCTGCGCCGCTGCGGCAACACGCACCGCCGGCCGGTTCACCGCCGTGCCTTGAACAATGGTGACGTTGCCACCTTCCATCAGCTTGCAGCCACGCACATGCGCATCTTTGGAATTGTTGATGTATTCAGGCGCACTTCCGCTTTTATCGCTGCATCGAAAAATGCGCTCCTGCGCGAAAGCGGCAGAAAAGCTGCTGGCTAAAATGATTGCCGAAATTGAAAGAAGTACTGTAGGTTTCACGCATAACCCCAAGTGCCTGTTAGGGCATGGATGATCCTTCAGTATCCCGCAAAGGCGGCAAAAATCAAAATTTCAGGATCAATAACCGGTTTCCAATAAAAAAGGACGGCGTTCGCCGTCCTTTTTTGCCAACAGACTGTAAAAATTTACAGTGAATAATACATTTCGAACTCGATCGGGTGCGTGGCTTGACGCATGCGCGTCACTTCACCCATTTTCAGTTCAATGAAGGCATCGAGCATGCTGTCGGTGAACACGCCCCCTTTTGTCAGGAAGCTACGGCCTGCATCGAGCGCTTCCAGTGCCTGGTCCAGGCTATGGCACACGGTGGGCACTTTTGCGTCTTCCTCGGGTGGCAGATGGTACAGATCCTTCGTCGCGGCTTCGCCGGGATGGATCTTGTTTTCCACGCCATCCAGACCGGCCATCATCAGTGCCGAGAAGCCGAGGTAGGGGTTCATCAGCGGATCAGGGAAACGCGCTTCGATGCGGCGGCCTTTCGGGTTCGCCACATAGGGAATGCGGATCGAGGCTGAGCGGTTCTTTGCCGAGTAAGCCAGCTTGACAGGCGCTTCATAGCCGGGAACCAGGCGCTTGTAGCTGTTGGTGCCGGGATTGGTGATCGCGTTCAGCGCACGGGCGTGCTTGATGATGCCGCCGATGTAGTACAGCGCGAAGTCAGACAGGCCGGCATAGCCATCACCCGCGAACAGGTTTTTACCGTCTTTCCAGATGGACTGGTGCACATGCATGCCGGAACCGTTGTCGCCAACGATGGGCTTGGGCATGAAAGTAGCGGTTTTGCCATAGGCATTGGCGACGTTGTGCACCACGTACTTGAGCACCTGGGTCCAGTCGGCGCGCTGAACCAGGGTGCTGAACCTGGTACCGATTTCGTTCTGGCCTGCGCCCCCCACTTCGTGGTGAAAGACTTCAACCGGGATGCCGAGTCCTTCGAGGATCAGAGCCATCTCGGCGCGCATATCCTGGGTGCTGTCCACCGGAGGCACGGGGAAGTAGCCGCCTTTAACCGTCGGACGGTGGCCGCGGTTGCCGCCTTCGAGCTTGGAACCCGAATTCCAGGGAGCTTCGTACTCTTCGATTTTGAAAAAAGTGCCCGACATGTCGGTGTTCCAGCGCACGTCGTCAAAAATGAAGAACTCGGGCTCGGGTCCAAAGAAAGCGGTGTCCCCCAGGCCGGAGGCCTTGAGGTAGGCCTCGGCGCGCTGGGCGATGGAACGCGGGTCGCGGTCGTAAGCCTTGCCGTCGCTTGGCTCCACCACATCACAGCTCATGAACAGGGTGGTTTCTTCGAAGAAGGGATCGATATTTGCCGTCTTGGGATCAGGCATCAGCTGCATGTCGGAAGCTTCAATGCCTTTCCAGCCTGCAATGGAGGAGCCGTCGAATGCGTGGCCCGAAGTGAATTTATCTTCGTCAAAATGGGAAACCGGCACGGTCACGTGCTGCTCTTTGCCCCGGGTGTCAGTGAAGCGGAAGTCAACAAACTTGACTTCGTTTTCCTTGACCATTTTCATGACGTCTGCGACGGTCTTTGCCATCAGGATCTCCTGTTGCTGGATGGTGGTTAAAAAATATTCTCAGATTCGCTGGATGCACTTTTTGTGCCAAACCTGATGGCCCGTATTTCTGCCAAGCTTTCGATTGTGCCGTCATCTTGACCCCGATTGACCCACGGACGGCTAGCAAGCTCGAAAAAATGAATGAAATTTAAGCACCAAATAAGTGCACTTCGGAGTGAACAGTTTTGGTGCAATTATTTATCGCACCAATTCAGGGCCTAGCTTGGCATTGACTGCGTGCAAACCTGCGAGCAAGGCCGGATAGGCCGCGTTGACGGATTCTGGTGAACCTTTCACCCCCAACTCGATATGCCGGCCGTAGTCCGGGTGGTCGACGCTGGGG
>JBKJZS010000296.1:0-2592 GCA_046714915.1 Polaromonas sp.
GAGTTGCCAGCGCCGGTTAGCGTGTCAGTGAAATTGACGGGGGTAAATGCCCCTGAATTGAAAAGCAGTGCGCCAGTTGGGTTGAAAATTGATAGTTGCAGATTGTTCAGCAGGATGCTGTTCGCAGTAATATTTCCTGGCTCAAGTGCATTGAAAACCACCCGCAGACTAGAGGCGGAAGTCACTCCCAGCGCGCTGAGGGTTCGGGTCTGGGTCTGAGAAGCTCCGGTTAGCACGTCGCCAGTAGGTCTTGGGGTCAGGATGACATCATTGGGATTTCCCACAGCCCTGCCGACGCTACCCGTCTCAGTCGTGCTTCTAGCACGGCTTTGAAGCGTGAGGATGGTGTTGACCGCCCCCAAGCCTGTACCTTGAAAGTCTTCCGCGGCAAGCAGGACCAAGGAGGCATTTGCAGGGCCGACGAAAAATCCTGCAGCCACCACGGTCATGGCTGCTGAGGCAATTTTGCGAAAGTTCATAAAATTCCCCCAAGTTTGTTGATAGGAATGTTCTAGCAAAAAGCGGGCCAATTTATTAACTTGTTGTTTTTAAAGCGTTTTTCTTAAATCTAGATTTATTATGATTTGTAGTTGTAAAAATAGTCGACAGTAAGCAACTAGTTGTTGCCTCATGCAGCCAACTGCTGAATATCGTTGCACTCCGAATGCGCCCTGATGATGGAGACGCGCTCGGGATTGAGCGTTACAGCGCCCACGGGGGCCCAGTTTCGTGTCTTGCCTGACCATCGAGCCGGGGTCCTGTCTCGGGCTCGTGAGTACAGCGCATGACGAGCGGCCAGTATGGCGTGATCGTCCCCGGCATGTCGCTGTGCTGGGCTGACATAGCGGATGCCGCTGTGACGGTGCACAGCCGCGAAGCGCGGCTCATTGGCCATACACAGCAGCTGCTGACACCCGCGCTCGGCCAGGCTCAGGGCATGGCCAGGCGTGGGGCGTACGGCTTGCGGTCTGCCATCACCCCTACCAGGTCCTCATGGGCTTTCCAGCGTTGCAGGGTGCGTTCGTCGATGCCAGCGACGTCGCATGCCAGCCGCAGTCGTGCGCCGGCATGTGTGCCGTTTCGATGTCATGGGCCAGGCTACGGCGATCTCCGAGGCCGATCATTCGTCCTCGCCCCTGTTGAAGATCGCCGTGACTTTTTTTGACAACACCAGCAAGGCGGCGGTCTCGGCCAACGCTCGGTCCTTGCGCAGCAAGTCGCGCTCCAGCTCCTTGATGCGCTTACGGTCTTGCCGAGTGGCTTGTGGGCTGGCCCGGGCCTCCTCGGGTGCGGCCAGCGCAGCGGTGGCACTGGCGCGCCATTTGTCCAGCTCGGCGGGGTAGACGCCGTGCTCGCGGCACCAGGCGCTCTTGCCCGCTTCAGCCATCGCGGCCGTGGTGATCACAGCCTCCAGCCGCGCCGCCGCAGTCCAGGCCCGCCCGCGGATGGGCCTGGACTGCGCATCATCGCGCCAGCGCTGCAGAGTCCCCGCTCCAACACCCACTGAATCGGCCACACTTTCCACCGCCGCGGTAGGCCTCGTAGGGCCCCAGACGCGTCGGTCTTGGCGCGCGGGCCGCGTACTTCGGCACTGCCAGCCCGCGCTCGATCACCTTGCGCATGGTCTTGCGGCCGTGCCCGGTGCGCTCGGCAATTGCCGACACCGACAGACCCTGTTGGTGCAATTCCAAAATCATCATCCATCCCTTCAGATTGCCCACCCGTCCTCAGCATGTCGCCATTCAAGGACGACGATGCTCGGGCGCCGAGCACAGCCGGGCCTCGGCCCGGCTGTGCTCAAAGATCAAACTGGGGAATATTCAACCGGTGGATATGGGGAGTATTCGTCCCGTGGCGACACCCGGTGCTCTGGGCTGCGCGGACCGGCTGCGTCCGGGGCTTTGTGGGACTTCACAATAGTTGTCGCCTTCTTAGAACCAAGAACCCAGGGGGCGGCGATGAAGGACATTTGTGGCACGTTACGGACAATCATTCAAAGACCGGGCAGTAGCTCGGCTGTTGCCGCCCGAGAGCGCAGCACTGGAGTTGGTCTCAAGGGAAGTTGGCATTGCATCAGGAACACTGCAACGCTGGAGAGAAGAGATTCAGTCCATGCCCGCCCGAGGGCGGGCATGGACTGCGCCAGCGAGATTGCAGGCTGTGATCACTACGGCCGCGCTGTCAGAGGCGGACAAAAACGCCTGGTGCCGCGCGCAAGGCATCTATCCGGCTGAATTGGAACAGTGGTGTGCCAGTGCCACCACGGCGCTGGCAGAACCGCAAGACGCACGGGCCAGCCCGCAGGCCACGCGCCAGGACCGCAAACGCATCAAAGAGCTCGAACGAGAGCTGCTGCGCAAAGACCGCGCGCTGGCGGAAACCGCAGCACTGCTGGTTCTGTCAAAAAAAGTCGCGGCGATCTACAACAAGGCCGAGGACGCATGATCGTCATCGCAGATCGCCGTAGTTTGGCCCAAGACATTCAGGACGCGCGCGATGCAGGAGCGCGACTTGAACAGGTCTGCGACGTGGCAGGCATAGACGCGCGCACCTTGCAGCGCTGGAATGCGCAGGAGGCACTGACCAAGGGCG
>JBKJZS010000297.1:0-17211 GCA_046714915.1 Polaromonas sp.
TACGGCTACTCCAAGGTGGTGTTGGAACAGAATCTTGGGCGTGAACTGCAAGATGATTTTTCCGTCGCACCCACGGAGGTCGCCGGCTTTCGGTATTTCAATGTGTATGGCCCGCGCGAGCAGCACAAGGGGCGCATGGCCAGCGTCGCCTTTCACCAATTCAACCAGTTCCACACCGACGGCAAGGTCAAGCTGTTTGGTGAATACGGCGGTTATGGCGCCGGCGGCCAGATGCGCGATTTTGTTTTTATCGATGATGTCGTGGCTGTCAATCTGTGGTTCCTGGACCATCCGGAAACGTCCGGCATTTTCAACCTGGGCACCGGCCGGGCTCAGCCTTTCAACGATGTGGCACTGGCCGTCGTCAACACGCTACGCCAGCAGCAAAACGAAGGCCAATTGACATTGGAGGAGGCCGTTCACGATGGCCTGATCGACTACATCGATTTTCCTGCCGCGCTGGTTGGTAAATACCAAAGCTACACCCAGGCCGATTTGACGGCCTTGCGGGCGGTCGGCTGCAATCGGGTCTTCGTCGATGTCCAGACAGGCGTGCCAGCGTATCTCAATGCGCTGGTAGTGCCGTAAGCAAAGGTCTCTGAAACCAGGGTCCAGGTTTTTTGGTTACCCGATATCCAGCGGGCTCGTCAACCCGCCGGCCATGGCGACCGTTAAAAGCGGGACATCCTGACTAACAGGAGGGATCACCCTGTTTCAATTCAACCAATGAGGAGCTTCCTGATGTTCAAAAAATTGCTGGCCTTCGTCGCCGCCATGTATGTTGCCATGGCTTTTGCTGCCGTAGACGTTAATACCGCCACCTCTGCCGAACTCGACGGCATCAAGGGCATTGGCCCGGTCAAGTCTGCGCTGATTCTTTCCGAGCGCAAAAAAGCGCCGTTCAAGGACTGGAATGATTTTGTAACGCGGGTTAAAGGCGTTGGTACAGACAGCGCCGTCAAGTTTTCGGCAGAAGGCATGACTGTCAACGGCGCGAGCTACAAAGCCAACGCCAAAGCGGATGCAAAAGCCGACGCCAAGGCAGACAAAAAAGCTGACAAGCCTGTGGTCGAAAAAACCAAAGACGCCGTCAAAGGTGCCGCAGTCGCCACCAAGGATGCTGCCAAAGAGACCGCCAAAGATGTCAAGGCCGCAGTCACGCCCAAAGCCGAGACAAAAGCCGAAGTCAAGGCTGACGTCAAAGCAACAGCCAAGGCGGAAGCCCCCAAAACCGCTGCCAGCGCTGCCAAGAAATAATTCTTCAAGGTTACACCCTCTACAAAACCCGCCGCCTGGCGGGTTTTTTTATGAAAAAGGCTTTAGTCCCTTTACAGAATTTAGTAGTTAGCTATCAAATAAATAGCATATTCTGAGCGCGACGGCCAGACTGGCCTCTTATTCCACCCTGCTGATCGCCGCCACTTTAAATCCCAGGTCAGCGGCTTTTCCTTTGCGCGCACGCGCTGCACGGGCGTTGTTCAGGCTGCGAATTTCAAGCGTTTCCTCGCGTACCTTGCCGCCGCGGCCAATGCCTTCGATTTTCACGCTGCGGGTGTAGGCCGCTGCGCCGGCCAGCGTGTCTTTGGCGTCCAGGTCGATCAGCATCAGCCCGCGACCACCAGCCGATTGAATTTTGAGCTCGCTGATTTCAAAAGTCAGGATGCGGCCGCCGGTGGAGGCGCAGGCAACATGCGTAGCGGGATTCAGCGGCGACGAGCCGCCGTTGCCCGAAACATGCGAAGGTTTGCAAATCGACTCGCCGTCGGCACAGCTGATAAAAGCCTTCCCCGCCCTGAGCCGCGAACTCATGTTGTCAAGTGTCGCAAGAAAGCCATAGCCACCGCTGCTGCTGAGCAGCAAGGTCGCCCCAAGCGGACCGGCAAAATAATGCGCAGGCTGTGTACCTGGTTCCAGCTCGATCAGCGTAGTAACCGGTTGACCGTCTCCACGGGCGCCGGGCAACAGAGCCACCGGGATGGCGTACACCCGGCCAGTGCCTTTGGCCGCCGTGCCGAATACTAGCAAGGTATCCACCGTGCGGCATTCAAAGGTGCCGTACAGGCCGTCACCGGACTTGAAGGCAAAACTGGCGGCGTCGTGGCCATGGCCACTACGGGCGCGGACCCAGCCTTTGGCGCTGACCACCATGGTTACCGGCTCGTCCAGCACCTTGACTTCGAGCATGGCTTTTTTCTCGGCCTGGATCAGGGTGCGGCGTGGGTCGGCAAACTGTTTGGCGTCCGATTCGATTTCCTTGACCATCAGGCGGCGCAATGCGGCCGGGCTGCCCAGAATTTCTTCGAGTTTCCCCTGTTCTTCGCGTAGATTTTTGAGCTCCTGCTCGATCTTGATGGCCTCCAGCCGGGCCAGTTGGCGCAGGCGGATCTCAAGAATGTCTTCAGCCTGCCGGTCACTGAGATTAAAACGGCCGATCAGGGCCGCCTTGGGTTCCTCGGCCTGGCGTATGATGGCGATCACTTCATCGATGTTAAGCAGTACCAACTGCCGGCCTTCAAGGATGTGAATGCGATCCAACACCTTGTCGAGGCGATACTGGGAGCGCCGTTCAATCGTGGTCTGACGGAAGGCAATCCACTCCGTCAGCATTTGCCGCAGCGTTTTTTGCGTCGGCCTGCCATCCAGCCCGACCATGGTCAGGTTGATGCTCGATGAGCTTTCCAGGCTGGTATGCGCCAGCAGCGTGGTGATCAGCTCGGACTGCTCGATGCGGCTGGTTTTCGGCTCGAACACCAGTCGCACGGCCGCGTCTTTACTGGATTCGTCGCGCACCACATCAAGGACGGCCAACACGGTTTGCTTGAGCTGGACCTGGTCCGGACTCAGCGCTTTTTTACCAGCCTTGATTTTCGGGTTGGTGATCTCCTCAATTTCTTCCAACACCCTTTGTGTGCTGACGCCCGGCGGCAACTCCTGCACCACCAGCTGCCACTGGCCACGCGCCAGGTCTTCGATTTTCCAGCGCGCGCGCACTTTGAGCGACCCGCGTCCGGTGCTGTAGGCCGCGGCAATGTCGGCCGTGCTGGAGATGATCTGCCCGCCGCCCGGATAGTCCGGTCCGGCAATCAGCGTGTACAGCGCTTCGTCGTTGAGCTTGGGCGTTTTGATCAGAGCCACGCAGGCGTCGGCCACTTCCCGCAGATTGTGGCTGGGGATTTCGGTGGCCAGCCCAACAGCAATGCCGCTGGCGCCATTCAGCAGCGTAAAGGGCAAACGCGCCGGCAACTGTCTGGGCTCTTCCGTGGAGCCGTCGTAGTTGGGCACGAAGTCCACCGTCCCTTCGTCAAGCTCGTCCATCAGCAGCGTGGTAATTTTGGCGAGGCGGGCTTCGGTATAACGCATCGCCGCAGCACCATCGCCATCACGGCTGCCGAAGTTGCCCTGACCGTCGATCAATGGGTAGCGCTGGCTAAAGTCCTGCGCCATGCGCACCAGCGCGTCGTAGGCGGCCTGGTCGCCGTGCGGGTGAAAGCGGCCCAGCACATCACCCACCACGCGTGCGCTTTTGACCGGCTTGGCGCCGCTGCTGCCGGAAAAGCCCAGCCCCATGCGCGCCATGCTGTACATGATGCGACGCTGCACCGGTTTCTGGCCATCGCAAACATCGGGCAGAGCCCGGCCCTTGACCACACTCAAGGCATATTCAAGGTAGGCGCGCTGGGCATAGGCGGCCAGCGACTCCTGGTCGGGCGATTCGGGATCAGCAGGCGGAAAGGGGGGTGTAAAAAGATCGTCCATCGAGGTTCAAACTACCAAGCTAATTGGCGTGAAAAATAGGACGCGGTGTGCCTTGTCCAGCAGGCACCGCGCGGGGGGATTAGGGCCTCAAGCCGGGCTGAGGGTGGCGCTTCGTGGAGGGCGCATCTGCCCGTTGGCAAACCGCAAAATGCTGCGCGACCGGTGGGTATCGGGCCAGGCGGTGAAGTGGTCCGTCAGACTGCGCAGCCAACTTTCCGCAGAAGCAATATCCGGCAGCACGGGGACCTTGAGGCCACTGGCAATGACGCGAAATTGCAACGCCACACCCGGCAGAAAATTGCTCTCGATACGCAAGCCGCTAACCACCAGTTTGGTGGTCAGGGAATCGAGCTGCTCGTCGTCCTGCAAATTCTGCGCAACGACGGCAAACAGCCGTTCGGCAATTCGGGCTGCAGTGTCGCTGTCGCTGACAGCGCGACGGATGCGGTTGGCGGCCTCCAGCAGTATTTTCTCCTTGGATTCAGCGCCCAGCTCGTTGACCAGGCCAGCGAGGTTCTGGATTTCGATCAAGTACAGGGCGCCACCATGCTTGATTTGCTGCGCACGGGTGATCGCAGGCCGCAGCCGGTCCATCAGCACCGCCAGGCTCGACAGGCCGGTTAGCAGGTCGGTCACCCTGGCGGCCAAGCTGCGCAAGCGACTTTCATTGAGCATGCGGCTGCGCCAGACCAGGGCCAGATCGGTCGGCGGCAACTGCATCAGAAGCATCATGGCCACCGACCAGTAATGTGCCTGGGCGACTATCGTGCCGGACAGGAAAAGCACCGCGATGCTGACCCCGCCCCCATGGCCCAGCAGCAACCACCACTTCCAGGGGCCCGAGATGCGCCAGGCCGGCAGGCACAGGTAGAGCCAGGACAATGTAAGCAACGCGGCTAGGCCATAACTGCCGGCCATCACGGACAGCGCTGAACACATCGGCGCTAATTACGCCGTTCGCGCTACTCACGCTCGATCCTGAATTCGGGCGCTACTGGAGTTTGCATCACCAGCGCCGGCATCCTGTTGCCGCGTCCGACCGCGCCCCCAGCGGGCTGGTTGCCGGCGGACTGGTTTTTGGCACCGCCCATCATTTCCAGCCGGACCCGGCCCGCCGAACGGCGCGAATCCCCCACGAGGTTCAGCGGTTTGAGGTGGTTGTACAGCTGCATCACCGTCTTGACGTAATTTTTGGTCTCGGTGTAATTAGGGATTTTGTTGCCAGCGCGCTGAACCGCCCCTTCACCCGCGTTGTAGGCCGCCAGCGCCAGTTCGAGCTGACCGGGAAACATGTCGATCAAGTCGCGCAGATAACGCGAGCCGGCCCCAATGTTGGTTTTAGGGTCTGTCAGTTTTTTCTCGATCGGTGAATTTATACCGGCCTTGACGCCGTAACGCTGGGCTGTCGGCGGCATCAGCTGCATCAGGCCCACCGCGCCTTTCGGTGAGACCGCATGGGTGTTAAAGCCGGACTCGGTAGCAATCAGCGCCTGCAGCAATTCATAGTCGATGCCGTGCGCGACCGACGCATCACGCAGCAAGTGCTTGACCGCCTTGTAACTGGACGATACGTCGAAAAATGCCAGCAGCTTGGGCGGCGCTCCCTGCATGCCGCTGCCGCGCGTGCCCAGCATACTTCCGTCCCCCCGGCTGGTGTCAAAGCTCTCGCCGCCGCGAAAAAACAGCTGGTAGCGCTCATCGAGCCGTTCTACCGAGAAATGAGCCACGCCTTTGTCGTCCACATAGCCCCAGACATCGGCTTTGGCGGACGGGGCAGCCAGCATCGCTGCCGCAACCATCATGAAAAATAGCAGCCTGCGCAGATCGATTGATGGCTGGAGCCAGGATTGCCGCATGAAAAAGCTCATGCCCCGCAGACGGTCCGCGCTGGAGCACGTAGGAAGTGGGCGGCATTTCGGTCCCGCTGAATAGCGTCAATCATTTCAGTCCTTTAGATATCGATTTCCACGGCATCGCCGTGAAGTTCCATGAGCTCGCGTCGCGCTGCGGCCTCCCCTTTGCCCATCAATTTCGTCACCAAACTTTCGGTCTGGGCAAAGCTCAAATTGCCCAGTTGCACCGGCAACAGGCGTCGCGTGTCTGGATTGAGTGTGGTTTCCCACAATTGTTCCGCATTCATTTCGCCCAGCCCTTTGAAACGGCTGATGGCCCAAGCCCCCTCGCGAACGCCTTCCTTACGCAATTTGTCCAAAATAGCCATCAACTCGCCACTATCCAGCGCGTATGCCTTCGAGGCGGGCTTCTTGCCGCGCGCCGGTGCATCCACTCGAAACAAGGGAGGACGGGCCACAAAAACGTGGCCGGCTTCTATAAGTTTGGGGAAATGCCGAAAAAATAGCGTCAGCAGCAAAACCTGGATGTGCGAGCCGTCCACGTCTGCATCGCTCAGAATACAGACTTTGCCATAACGCAACCCGCCCAAATCCGCTGAATCGTTCGGACCATGCGGATCGACGCCGATGGCCACCGCGATGTCGTGAATCTCGGTATTGGCAAACAGCCGGTCGCGTTCGACCTCCCAGGTGTTGAGCACCTTGCCGCGCAATGGCAGGATGGCCTGGCTTTCCTTGTCGCGGCCCATCTTGGCACTGCCACCGGCGGAATCACCCTCGACCAGAAATACCTCGTTGTGCGCCAGGTCCTTGCTTTCGCAGTCGGTCAGCTTGCCCGGCAGCACGGCAACGCCGGAGCCTTTGCGTTTTTCAACCTTCTGACCCGCTTTCTGGCGCGTTTGCGCGGCCCTGATAGCCAGTTCGGCCAGCTTTTTTCCGTACTCAACATGGTGATTCAGCCACAACTCCAGCGTCGGACGCACGAAGCTGGAAACCAGCCGAACGGCATCACGCGAGTTCAGCCGCTCCTTGATCTGACCCTGGAACTGCGGGTCCAGCACTTTGGCGCTGAGCACATAGCTGGCACGGGCAAACACGTCCTCGGGCAGCAGCTTCACGCCCTTGGGCAGCAGCGAATGCAGGTCCACAAAACTTTTGACAGCCTGAAACACCCCGTCGCGCAAGCCGCTTTCATGCGTGCCACCGGCACTGGTGGGAATCAGGTTGACGTAACTCTCGCGCACCGGCTGGCCGTCTTCGGTGAAGGCCAGGCACCACTGGGCGCCTTCGCCTTCGGCAAAACTGTCGTGTGCGGCGTCGGCGAAACCCTCACCTTCGAACAGCGGAATCACCGGATCAGCGTTCAGGGTCTGCATCAAGTAGTCGCGCAAGCCCCCTTTGTAAACCCAGGTTTGCAGCTCTTTGGTCTTCTCCACCAGCAGCGTCACGGTGACGCCGGGCATTAGCACCGCCTTGCTGCGCAGCAGGTGCGTGAGTTCCGCCATCGGCAGGGCCGAGACTTCAAAATATTTGGCGTCCGGCCAGGCGCGCACCGTGGTGCCCGTCTTCCGGTCACGGGAACCCTCGCCGGTTCCGTTGCGGTCGCCTTCGACGGCCTTGCGCAGATGCAGCTTCTCGGTGACGTCGCCGCCTTCAAACACCATTTTGGCGACCATGCCATCACGGTATGACGTGGCCTCCAGGCGTTTGGACAGCGCGTTGGTGACGCTCACACCGACGCCGTGCAGGCCGCCGGAAAAACTGTAGGCCCCGCCCTTACCCTTGTCGAACTTGCCGCCGGCATGCAGACGGGTGAAGACGAGCTCGATCACCGGCGCTTTTTCTTCAGGGTGCAGGCCGAACGGAATGCCGCGGCCATCGTCTTCCACGCTGACCGAGCCATCGCTGTGCAAGGTGACCTTGATCTTCTTGCCGTGGCCGGCGAGCGCCTCGTCGGCCGAGTTGTCCAGCACTTCCTGGATGATGTGCAAGGGGTTGTCGGTGCGCGTGTACATGCCCGGCCGCTGCTTGACGGGCTCCAGGCCCTTGAGCACTCGGATCGAGCTTTCGGAATATTCGTTGGGTACGTGGGGTAATTTGACAGCCATGGTGCTTGAGCGGAATGGACCGATTGTAGACGGGGGTCGAGAATAAGACTGTATATAAATACAGCCTCCCGACATTATGCGCCCCGATGCAGACCCTCCCCCAGTCTTCCCTTCGAAACCGGGTCGGGAGCGGGAAAAATCTATTCTCGTTACAGTTACCCGATGTCTGCAAATACTTCTCCGACCGCTGCGGCGCCGGCCAGCCAACCCCTCTCCATGCTGCAGGTGCTGATCTGCGGCGCAGCCATAGTCACCTTGTCCATGGGCATACGCCACGGCTTCGGCCTGTGGCTGCTGCCGATCACCCAGGAGCAGGGCTGGACGCGCCAGACCTTTGCGCTGGCGATTGCGGTGCAGAATTTGTCCTGGGGGGTGTTCGGCATTTTTGCCGGCATGCTGGCTGACCGGTTTGGCGCGTTTCGCGTCGTCATCGGCGGCTCCGTGCTGTATGCGATCGGGCTGGCCGGCATGGCCTTGTCAACCACCGGGCTGCTGTTCACCCTGACGGCGGGCGTGCTGATTGGCGCGGCGCAGGCGGGCACCACCTATGCCGTGATCTACGGCGTGATAGGCCGCAACATTCCGGCCGCAAAACGCTCCTGGGCCATGGGCGTGGCCGCGGCGGCGGGCTCCTTCGGACAATTCCTGATGGTGCCGGTCGAAGGCTTTTTGATAAGCGGCCTCGGCTGGAAAGAAGCGCTGCTGGTACTCAGTGCCGCGGTGCTGCTGATCGCGCCGCTGGCCCTTGGCCTGCGCGAAACCCGCTTCGCTACCGGCCAGACGCCGCCGCGTGAGCAATCCATCATGCAGGCGCTGAAGGAGGCTTTCAAATACCCCAGTTTTCAACTGCTGATGGCCGGGTATTTCGTCTGCGGGTTTCAGGTGGTTTTCATTGGCGTGCACATGCCCAGCTACCTCAAGGACAAGGGGTTGTCGCCGCAAGTGGCCAGCTATGCGCTGGCCCTGATCGGCCTCTTCAATGTGTTTGGCACTTATGCAGCAGGTGTACTTGGCCAGAAGCTGGCCAAAAAGAATATCCTGGCATTTATTTACTTTGCGCGGGCCATCGTCATTGCGGTGTTTCTGGCGGCGCCCCTGAGCCCGGCCAGTGTCTATGTTTTTGCCAGCCTGATGGGCCTGCTGTGGCTGTCGACCATTCCGCCAACCAATGCGGTCGTGGCTCAAATCTTCGGCATCCAGCATTTTTCGATGCTCAGCGGTTTTGTCTTTTTCGGCCACCAGCTCGGCTCCTTCATGGGTGTCTGGCTGGGTGGCGTTTTGTATGACCGCACCGGCAGTTATGACATTGTCTGGTACATCACGATTGCGCTGGGGGTTTTTGCGGCGCTGATCAACCTGCCGGTGCGTGAAGCGGCGATCCAGCGACCCTCGCCGCGTCAGTTGCCGCAGGGGGCCTGACGTGGCCAGAAAAATCGCGCTGTATGCAGCGGCCGTGACGTCTGTGCTGGGCGTGTTTGCGCTGTACACCCGGCCCGAATTCTTGCTAACCCTGGCCGACCAGATTTGGGCCTGTTTCTAGGGCACAGAATACGCTTCAGTGAGGACCAGGCCCCGTTCGGACCGAGCTTGGCCTGTCCTGAGCTTGTCGAAGGGTCGAAGCTGGCCTGCGACCCAACCCTTCGACGAGCTCAGGGCGAACAGCTCAACCAAACGTCTACGGCTCAGACTCAGTCCTCGTCGCGCACCCGAAACTGCCCCGCCAGCTGCTGCTGCACCGGCGGCGGCACCGCCTCGTAATGACTGAATGCCAGTGTGTAGCGGCCCTGTCCGCCGGTTAGCGCATTGAGCCGCGACTGATAGCCATTCAGCTCGGACAGCGGCACCTGGCCCAGCACGGCCAGCAAGCCCATTGGCAGCCCGCGCGTGCCGCTGACCTGACCACGTCGTGCCGACAGGTCACCGGTAATGTCGCCCATGTTCGCCTCCGGCGCCGTAATTTCTACGTTGACAACAGGCTCCAGCACGATAGGCGAAGCGGCGAGCACGGCCGCTATCACCGCCTTCCGACCGGCTGTTGCAAATGCGATGTCTTTGCTGTCCACACTGTGGTACTTGCCATCGTAGACGACCACCCGCACATCCCGGACCGGGAAGCCTGCTATCACGCCACCTTCCAGTGCCTGACGCACGCCTTTTTCAACAGCGGGAAGGTACTGACCCGGAATCGTGCCGCCCCTCACTTGGTCGACAAACTCAATGCCGGCACCGCGTTCCAGCGGCTCGATGCGCAGGAACACCTCACCGAACTGGCCGGCGCCGCCGCTCTGCTTCTTATGGCGGTGGTGGCCGGCGGCCGGCACGGTAACCGTCTCACGGTAGGCAATGCGCGGCGGCCGCGTATTGACCTCGCACTTGTAGACCTCGCTCAAGCGCTCAACCAGCGCCCGCAGGTGCAACTCGCCCAGCCCGTAGACCACGGTTTCATTGGTCGCCGCCACATGCTCGAGTTTCAGGCAGGGGTCTTCATCGACCAGCCTTTGCACCAGGTCCCACATGCGCTGCTCATCGCCGCGACGTTTGGGCTCGATTGCCAGCCCATGCACTGGCACTGGAAAGTCCAGCGGCTCGAGGTGCATGTGCTCATCCTCCGCCGCGTCGTGCAGCACCGCATCAAAATGCATCTCGTCCACCTTGGCCACCGCGCACAACTCGCCCGGTCCCGCACTGGCGATTTCCAGGTGGTCCTTGCCCTGCAGGCGGAAGAGGTGGCCGACCTTGAAGGGCCGCCGCCCGTCGCCGATGTAGAGCTGGCTGTCGCGCGTGACTGTGCCCTGGTGCACGCGGAAAATGCCCATCTTTCCCACATAGGGGTCCACGCTGACCTTGAACACATGCGCCAACACATGGCGGGCCGGATCGGGCTCAGCCCGCACGGTAACCGCCGCCGCGCCCTCGCCGCGCAGGAACTTCGGCGGATTACCCTCCGCCGGGTTAGGCAACAATTTGACCATCACGTCCAGCAGTTCCGCTACGCCGGCACCGTTGCGTGCCGAAACGAAGCAGACTGGAATCAGGTGGCCCTCGCGCAGCGCCTGCTCGAGCGGCGCATGCAGTTCGCGCGCATCGACATCCCCTTCGTTCAGGTAGCGCTCTACGAAGGCCGGGTCAACCTCGACCACCTGCTCGACCAGCGCGCGATGCGCCTCCGCGACGCTGGAGAAATCGGCCTCGCCGGCCGGATTGAAAAAACAGTCCACCACCCGGGTACCTCCCGCAGCAGGCAGGTTCAGCGGCAAGCACTCCTTGCCGAAGGCGGCCTGGATAGCGGCCAGCAGGCCGGGTAGATCGACCCCCAATGCGTCGATCTTGTTGACGATGACCATGCGGCAGAGCTCACGCCGGGCCGCCCAGGCCATCATGCGGCCACTCATTAACTCAATGCCGTTTGATGCGTTGATCACGAGGGCCGCCGTCTCCACCGCCTCCAGCGCGGGCAGCGACTGCCCGAGGAAATCGGGCGCGCCCGGGGTGTCGATCAGGTGGATGCGGGTGTCCTGGTACTGGAGGTGAACCAGTGCCGCATTGAACGAATGCTGGGCCCGGCGCTCCAGCGGGTCGAAGTCGCTGACTGTACTTCCGCGCTCCAGGCTGCCCGGCGCGCCAATCGCGCCCGCCTTGTGCAGCAACGCCTCGACAAGACTGGTCTTGCCGCTGGCCGATGCGCCGACGAAGGCCAGCGTGCGCAAGGCAGCCGTGGCGGGGGAGATAGAGGGAAGCATGCGCGCTCCTTGATGCTGGGCGCGTCTGCGCCCGATGGATTGGCCTGACTCAGGTCCACAGCGTAAGGGATAGAGCGCTGCCGGGCAAGGGGCCGGCCCGTGCCGGCCAACGATGGTAGGCTTTCGCTCAGGACCAACACACAATAGAGCATGAAAACCATCGTGATCACCGGTGCTTCGGACGGTATAGGCGCTGAAATGGCGCGCCAGCTGGCGCAGCGCCATGGGGCAGCGGTCGCGCTGGTGCTGGCCGCCCGCAAGGAGGAAGCACTGAACGCGGTGGCAGCCCAGTGGCAGACTCGCGGGGCTGCCACGCTGGTGGTTCCCACCGACGTGGGGGATGAGGTCCAGTGCCGCGCCCTGATAGAGTCAGCCGCCGACCGTTTCGGACACATCGAAGCCCTGATCAACCACGCCGGCATGTCAGCCCAGGCCCTGTTTGAAGACGTGAAAGCGGAGGATTTGGCCTGGTATGAAGACCTGATGCGCGTCAACCAAGTGGAAGCGATGGCGATGGCGGCCCTCAAGGACGAGGTCAAGCCGCATTGAACCCCGATCTCCTACAACTGAATCCGCACGGCAGCGAAGCGCCCTCGGCCTGGGTGCAGCGCTGGTCGCACCTGGTGCGGCCCGGCGGCCGGGTGCTCGACGTGGCCTGCGGCCAAGGCCGCCATGCATACTGGTTTTATAAGAAAAATCACTCTCTTACCCTTGTAGATAGGGCGCGAGCAGCTATCGAATCAATAGCAATTCCAGCTGGATCATGTGAGACGGTGGTGGCCGACATTGAGACCGGCCCCTGGCCGTTTATCGGCCGGCAGTTTGACGCGGTGGTCGTCACCAACTACCTGTGGCGCCCCTTGTTGCCGACATTATTGGCCAGCATTGCGCCGGGCGGCGTGCTGATTTACGAAACCTTTGCGCAGGGCAACGAAACCGTGGGCAAGCCCTCGCGGCCGGACTTTTTGCTGCGCCCCGGAGAATTGCTGGCGCTCTGCGGCGACTTGCGGGTGGTGGCGTTTGAAGACGGCTTCCAGGAAGTGCCGGCCCGCTTCGTGCAACGGATTGCGGCGGTCCGGGAACCCGCTTCACTGAGCGCAATCCCCCGCTACCTCCTGAGTTAACCGCAGGCAAGGACCAAAAGACCCGGTGTTATGCGCCTGATAGCGTGCCACACCACCACCAGAGGTGTGGCAAGCCACCGCCCTGTGTGAACAGCTCAGTCGAGCTTGACCTCCGCGTCCTTGACCAGCTTGACCCAGAATTTGGCGTCTTCGTTCAGAAACGTCGCAAACTGCTCCGGAGAAGCTGACAGCGCCACATCCGTGCCTTCCCGCGCCAGCGCGGCCTTGACCGAAGGCTGTTGCATCGCGGTAGTGGCTGCTTCAAATAGTTTTTTCACAATGGCCGGGGGCGTGCCCGCAGGCACAAAAAGGCCGTACCAGAATTCAATGGCGTACTCCGGCAAGCCCGCCTCGGCCATGCCCGGCACACCGGGGACCAGCGCTGTTCGCTCGCGGGTGCTCACTGCCAGACCGCGCAAACGACCGGCCTGCACCATGGGCAAGACCGACGGCGGCGTACCAAAGGTCAGCTGCGTGTCACCCGCGATCACCGATTGAATCGCCGGACTACCACCGCGAAACGGAATGTGCGTCATCTGCACCCCGGTGAGCTGGATGAACAGCGCTGCCCCCAGATGCGGGGCCGAGCCGTTGCCCGATGTGGCGTAATTGAGCGTACCGGGTGATTTTTTGGCCCGGGCTATCAGGTCTTGCACGGAGTTGATGCCGGTTGCCGGGTTGGCCGCAATCACCAGCGGGGAGCTGGTCACCTTGGTGATCGGCATCAGGTCCCGTGCGGTGTAGCCCAGCTTGGGATTGAGCGCCGGGTTGACCGAAATGCTGCTCGGACTGGCAATCAGCACGGTGTAGCCATCCGGGACGGCCTTGGCCGCTGCCTCGGCGGCAATGCTCGACCCGGCGCCTGCCCGATTTTCGATCACGATGGGCTGACCCATGGCCTTGCCCAGCGAATCGCTCATCGCGCGCGCCACATAATCCGCCGCACCGCCGGGGGCAAAGCCGACCAGCAACCGGATCGGTTTGGCGGGATAAGCAGGTGCCTGAGCCGCTGCGCCCAAGCTCAGGCCGCTGAGAACCAGCGCGGAAATGATGCCTAGTTTGTTCATGATGAATGTCTCCTTGATGAGTTGTCCGAAATACGCTTAGCGCTCGCCCGAGATGGCCAGCACGATCTTGCCGAGGTGCTGATTGGCTTCCATATGCGCCTTGGCAGCAGCAAGTTGCGCGAAGGGGAACACCTTGTCCACCAGCGGCCTGATGCGGCCTGCGGCAATGGCAGGCAACACGTCGGCCACGAAGCCCGGCACGGCCTGGGCGCGCTGCTCGGGTGTGCGCTGCTTGTTGGACACACCAAAAAAAGTCAGGCGCCTGGCATGCAGCGCCTCAATGTCGATCTCGGCCTTGAGCACGCCATCAACATAGCCCACTGTCGCATGCCGTCCCTGGAAGCCCATGCAGCGAACACTCTCCGCAAACACCGAGCCGCCCACCATGTTGACGACCAGGTTCACACCCTTGCCGCCGGTTGCCTGCATCACGGCCTCGTAAAAATCAGCAGAGCGCGTGCACAGGCCGACGTCGAGGCCCAGCGGCTTGAGGCGGGCAAGCTTGTCAAGCGAACCGGAAGTGCCAATCACCCTGGCGCCCAGCGCTTTGGCGGCCTGCAATGCGGCCACTCCCACGCCGGACGACACACCGTTGATCAGCAGCCATTCACCGGCCGCCAGGCGTCCCTGCAACACCAGCATGTCGTAGACCACCAGAAAAGTCAGCGGCACACTGGCCGCCTCGTCCCACGACAAATTTTCGGGCATCACCATGAGTTCGCGCAAATCCATCAGCGCATACTCGGAAAAAGCCCCGGGGCAGCGCCCCATGACACGGTCGCCCGGCTTGACACTGCTCACCCCCAGGCCCAGCTTGACCACTTCACCCGCGCCTTCCATGCCCACAGCCTTGGCGCTGCCTGATTTTCCATGCAGGCCGTGCCCGGCGATGAATTCGCCGCGGTTCAGGCTGGCTGCGTGCAGGCGCACCAGCACCTGCTGCGGGCCGGGTTCGGGCTGCGGCACGTCGCGCAATTCCAGCGTGGCGTGATCGTCGGTCATTTGCATCCAGTACGACTGCATGGGCATTTCTTTCTATGTCTGTTTGGCCCAAATAAGGGCCGGCTATTTGCCGTTGAAGACGGGTTTGCGTTTTTCCATGAAGGCTTTTCGGCCTTCAGCATAATCCGCGCTGTCAAAACAGCCACGGATCAGCTGCTGGCACAGCGCCATGTCCAGATCGGGCGACGGCTTGAGGATTTCAGCCGTGATGGCCTTGGCCGCGCGAATGGTCAGCGGGGCGTTGGCCGCCATGGCCGAGGTGTACTCCGCAAGCAGGGCCGGCAGTTGCTCGGGCTCGCAAACGCGCGAAATCAGGCCCAGCGAATGGGCCTCGTGCGCATCGATCCTGCGGGCTGTGAAAAACAGATCCTTGGCAGCACCGGGGCCGATCAGGTCCACCAGGTTTTTCATGGCCGAGTAGCGATAACCCAGGCCAAGGCGAGCTGCTGGAATTGAAAATACCGAGTCGCTGGAGGCAATGCGGATGTCGCAGCTGATAGCCACATTCACACCGCCGCCGATGCAGTAGCCGCGTATGCACGACAGCGTGGGCTTGATGAAATTCTGGATGCTCATCAGCGCGTTTTCCGCCATGTGTTCGTAGCGCGTCACCGCTTCGCGGGCGGCGCGCATATCTTCAAATTGCGAGATGTCGGCGCCGGACACAAAGGATTTTTCGCCCGCCCCCGAGAACACTACCAACCGCACCCGGTCATCGGTTTCGGCGAGTCGTAAAAGCGCCGGAACAGCTTCCCACATGTCCACCGACAAAGCGTTATGGCGTGCCGGGTTGTTGAAACAGATGTGCAGCGTAGAGGCATCGACCCAGGTCTGCACACGTTCGGTGGGAGATTCATAACTTATCGTTGACATCAATACACTCCCGTTGATTTCATGCGCACCAGATCTTCGGGGCACCAGCCCAGTTCGGTCAGGACTTCTTCGGTGTGCTCACCCCGGCGCGGCGCGGCGCGGGCAATGGTGCTGGGCGTGCGCTCCAGTTGCACCGGCTGGCCCACGAGTCGCTGCGCACCCAGGTGGTCGGACACCACTTCTTTGACCATATTCAGGTGCTTGATCTGCGGCTCCTCGAACACTTCTCTCATGGTGTTGATGAGGCCGCACGCCACACCGCCAGAATTCAGCCGCTCAATCCAGTAAGCGCGATCCTGCAAGGCCAGCAGCCGGTTGATTTCGGCATTGAGGGACTCGCGGTTGACCGAGCGCCCCCGCTTGTCCTTGTAACGTTCATCGCTGACCCACTCCGGCGCGCCCAGGATGTCGCAAAAACGCTCCCAGATTTTGGAGCCAAACACGGCGATGTTCATGTAGCCGTCACGCGCCTTGTACACCCCGGTCGGAATGCTGGTAGGGTGAAAGTTGCCGGCCTGGGTGGCGACTTCACCATCGATCAGCCAGCGGGAGGTCTGGAAGTCCATCATGTAAACCATGGACTCGAGCAGCGAGGTGTGCAGCCATTGCCCCTTGCCCGAAGCTTCGCGCTCCAGCAGGGCCACCAGAATGCCCTGCGCCGCGAAAATGCCGGCGCATAAATCCGCAATGGGGATGCCGACCCGCAGGGGGCCCTGTTCGGCCATCCCGGTCACGGACATCAGCCCGCCCATGCCCTGGGCGATCTGGTCAAAGCCAGGGCGCGCGGCCAGCGGGCCGGACTGGCCGAAGCCCGAGATGCTTGCATACACCAGGCGCGGGTTGCCCGGCTTCAGGGTCTCGTAATCGATGCCCAGCCGGAACTTGACGTCGGGCCGGAAGTTTTCCACCACCACGTCGGCGCCAGCGATCAGGCGCTTGAGCACGCTGATCCCTTCGGCCTCCTTCAGGTTCAGAGTGATCGAGCGCTTGTTGCGATGGGTGTACTGATAGTCGGAACCTTCCTGCCCACCCAGGGTGTCGTCGCCACGCATGTGCTCGGGCATTTGGACCTGGATCACGTCCGCCCCCCAGTCGGCCAGCTGGCGGCAAGCCGTCGGCCCGGCTCGGACCTGGGTGAGATCCACCACGCGAAAGCGCTGGAGTGCGGAGGAAGCGGGCATATGAGGCATGTTGAAAATCCAGAAAGGAGCGCGAAAAATAAATCGCAAGTGTCATCGTTTTCGCAATAAAGTGTCAACACTTTTATACAAATAGAGAACACTTTTTATCATTTTGGTCTTTTCCCCGCTTCTTTCAGTTACCATCCCGCCAACTGTCTATTGCACCCATATCGTGGGCAAGCAGCCCATCCAGTCATGGCATCACTGAAAGAAAAGCCCGAACAGGGTTTGCCGCTTTTCATTGCGGAAGAGCTCAAACATCTGATTTACGCGGGAGATCTCAAACCCGGCGAACGACTCAACGAGGCGGCGCTGGCGCTGCGCATGGGCACCAGCCGCGGCCCGATCCGGGAGGCCATTCGCGTGCTGACGGGCCTGGGCATCGTCAAGGCGGTGGTCAACCGCGGCGTCTTCGTGCGGCAGATTTCAGTGCGCGAGATGCTGGAGATCTACGAACTCCGGGCGCTCGTCTTCGGCTTCGCCGCCGAACGGGCCACGGAACATATC
>JBKJZS010000298.1:0-1659 GCA_046714915.1 Polaromonas sp.
GTCCAGTGCTGGGTGGAGCGATTCGTGCGAACCGGCGTGGCTTGCACGGTGAACAGGCCCGGGCCCAGCGCGCTAGCGTAGTTCACGGTCAGCGCAATCGGCTCGCCGAGCCGGTCCGGGTGCTGCATCACGGCCTGCATCGCGGTGGCGGCCGTGGTGCCGCCAAAAGGACCAACCATGTTCCAGTAAGCGGGGCTGCTGGCGCCGGCAAAACGGCCCGGTGCCGCCGTCTCCAGAGGAGTGAGTGCTACAGCGGCATCAAAAGGGTGAGGTGGGTGAGGCATCATGGTTCAAGTATGCAGGCGATGCCTGCTTCAGGCAGTCGTGCCGGTGACGACCGCCGCCGGTTGTGGGGAGGCCACGCATACGCTCCAGGATTTGCACGGTGCGCGGCCACAGGCACTGGCTGAATTGCTGGCGGAAGAAACCAAAATGCCCGATGCGCCTGACGCCCAGATCGGCCGGCGTGATGCGCTCAAAACTGCGCGGGGCGCCGCTGTACAGGCCGCGCCAGGTCATCAGTTCGTCGTCGCTGATCGACAGCCAGCACCGGAAACCTCGCCTGCGCATAACTGAGGCGGACGCCCTCGCCTTCGGCACTGACGCTGTACAGCGGGTCCAGACACCATTTGCGCCACGGCAGGACCACGCCGGTAGCGAACGGGATGCAGTGCGAGGCGCGGGTGCCCGAGGAAAACCGGAGCGACCTAAAGGGTCGTGAGGATTTTCTTTGGGCTGCAACGACGCAATGCGCCCGCGCAGTAGCCCCGCCCTAAACGCGTTCAAAGATGCCGGCTGCGCCCTGCCCCATGCCTACACACATGGTCACCATGCCGTACTTCAGCTGGTGCCGTTCTGAACCACATCGGTGTGGACTCCGAGCCCCCAAGCATAGCCCCGGCGCGCGGGCCACCGCTTTGGCAGGACAGTGATGCGCAGATGGGCGAGGGGGTGAAAATCGAGCCGGACTGGGATCTGTCGGCGCAAGCGGCACCTGACTGCGAGGTCGATCAGCGCATCAACTGGTGACAGCTCAAACAAGCGACTCAGATGCGCTGCCGGGTAGCACCGCGCCTGGCAGGCGCGTCGCACCGGTAATCACTCTCACGGCCAAGGCTTTCAGGGCGAATGCTGTCGTTTTTCACACGAATCGAGGGCTGCTCCGCAGTGCGATACTGGGGCTCAGGCGGTTGAAATTGCCTATCCGTCTCTGTTGAACAAGGAGCGACCATGAAAAAGATGATCCTAGAAGCCCGGATCAACGAGTACGCCATGCGTGACGAAAATCCGCATGTGCCGTGGACGGCCGACGAGATCGCAGAAACCGCAGCGCGATGCCGGGAGGAAGGTGCCAGCATCGTGCATTTTCATGCGCGCAACCCTGACGGTTCGCCGCTGCATACGGTCGAGGCCTACGCGGACATCATCCGCAAGATCAGGAGCAAGTGCGACATCCTCGTCCATCCGACGCTCGGCTGGTTTTCGAACGATGAGGACCCGGGCGGGCGCATCAGCTGCGTCACCACTTTGGCAAGGGACCCGGCCACCAAGCCGGACATCGCCCCGATCGACACCGGCACGATCAACCTCGAAACGTACGACACCGCAAGCAGGACGTTCTCCCATGCAGATCGGGTCTACAAGAACCGGACCGACACG
>JBKJZS010000299.1:0-2051 GCA_046714915.1 Polaromonas sp.
GTTCTTGCTCGGGGCAGCCCTTCGCGGCGAACGCTGGCCCCCACGCTTGTCGCTTCGCGCACTGCGCTGCCCCCCGAGGGGGCTGTTCTTGCTCGGGGCGGCCCTGCGCTGCGTTCCGTGGCGCCCACGCTGATCACGCTGCCGTTCATCCTGAGATATCGAAGGATGTCCTCCGACGGGGCTGCGCAATGACACCCTGGCCCTACCCCTTTTGGATCGCGCACCGCGGCGCTGGCCGGCTGGCGCCGGAAAACACCCTGGCCGCATTTCGGCTAGGGGCCGCTTACGGCTACCGCATGTTTGAATGCGATGTGAAGTTAAGCGCCGACGGCGTGCTGTTTCTGATGCACGACGCGACGCTGGAACGCACCACCAGCGGCCACGAAGTTTTGGGCAGCGCCGCAAGCGACGTGGGCGGCGACCACCCCTGGAGTTCGCTGTCGCGGCTTGACGCCGGCAGTTGGCATTCGCGCGCTTACGCCGGCGAGCCGCTGGCCAGTCTTGACAACGTCGCGCGCTATTGCCGGCGCAACGGCTACTTTCTGAATATCGAGATCAAACCCACACCCGGGCTGGAAGCCCAAACCGGCAGTGCGGTGGCGGACGCTGCAGCCCGCCTCTGGGAAAACGCCGCCGTACCCCCGCTGCTCACCTCGTTTCATCCCGAAGCGCTGCAAGCTGCCAGGGGAGCGCAGCCGCAGTTGCCGCGCGGCCTGCTGCTCGACAGCCTGTGGAAAGGCTGGCTGGAAACCGCGCTGACCCTCGATTGTGTGGCGCTGGTCTGCAACCAGGCCTTGTGGGACAGCTCGAGCGTGCTGCAGGCCAAAAGCGCCGGATTTCGCTGTTTGAGCTACACCGTCAACGATGAATGGGCGGCTCAGCGGCTGTGGGATTTAGGCACCGACGGCGTCATCACCGACCGGATCGATCTGTTTGCGCCAAACACCTGAACGCCTTGTCAGCACCGAAGGAATTCGCCGGGGCCGGGTCGGGCGCTGCACCTCGGTAAGCCAGGGCAAATTAATTGCCAGCACATCCCGGTACAAAAACAGCAAGGCACTGAGCGCCTGATAGTGCGTGGACATCGACACCCGACGCTCGTTGGCGAGCATGGTCAGAAACTGCGTCACCTCAGCGCCCCCCATGCTACGGGGATGTTGCATTTGCCCATCACGCCCATGATCGGCGATAGAGTTCATAGAGTCACAACCATGTATAAAACCACAGAATTCATCTTTGAAAGCGCGGTGTCAAGCGGGGTGCGGGGCTTACGCTGGGATAGTTTCAACCCAGTTTTCCAGCTTATCCCATCGGATAAGCTGGGATTGCCAGAATATCCGACGGACTACATCACGTTGAACTAAACCGCTTCGCGGTGGCTGGTCCTCACAGGCCGCCACCGCGTTTTTGGTTCGGTAGGGTCGCTGCGCTAACGCATGAGAAGTTGCACCCTGTGAGCCGGGGAATGTTCCCCGGCATCACAGGAGAACTTGTCATGACACCCCTACGCCAACGCATGCTGGACAGCATGCTGCAACGCGGCTTTGCCCAGCGAACCCAGGGCTGCTATGTGGAGGCCATCAGCAGAATGGCCCGGCACTACCGGGGCGACCCGGCGCAATTGACGCCCGAAGAGGTCAGCGCCTACCTGTTGCACATGGTCAAAGAGCGCCATCTCTCATTGAGCACCGTCAACCAGGCCGCCAGCGCCTGCCGCTTCCTGTACGAACGCGTGCTGGGCCGCAGCAGCGAGGGCATGCGCCCGCCCATGGCGCGCGTGCCGCAAAAGCAGCCGCACCTGCTCTCGCGCGAGGAGATCGCCCGTTTGTTGTCCTGCTGCGCCCGCCCGGCCTACCGCATGTGTCTGCAAACCATGTACGCCACAGGCCTGCGCGTCTCCGAGGTCTGCGCCCTGACGGTGCGCGATATCGACAGCGCAGCCGACCGCATGTGTGTGCGCGTCAACGCTGGCAAGGGGGGCGCTGACCGCTACAGCCTGCTCAGCCCGACCCTGCTCGAACTGCTGCGCCAGTACTGCCGCACCTAGGCCC
>JBKJZS010000300.1:0-7952 GCA_046714915.1 Polaromonas sp.
TGCCCACCCAGCCTTGGCCTTGTTCCGCTGAGCCGTCGAGTAACCCGCCCCGGCAAGGGCGGATTTTTTGCTCCCGGCAAAATCCCGGGCGCTTGCATCGCTACAATCAAGCAACACAACAAAAAGCAGCAAGATTCGTGCCTTTATGAACTATCCCGCCTGTTTACTGATGCTTGCCGCTGCCCTGGCGGCCTTTCCGGTGGTGGCTGAAAAGGCCGACCGCGACAAACCCATGAACGCCGAGGCAGACTCGCTGCGGTATGACGACCTCAAGCAGACCAGCATTTTCACCGGCAACGTCGTCATCACCAAAGGCACCATCATCATCCGCGGCGCACGCGTCGATGTAAAGCAGGACGCCGAGGGTTACCAGACCGCCATTGTGGTTGCCGCCCCCGGCAAGCTGGCTTTTTACCGCAAGAAGCGCGACCTGGTTGACGAATACATCGAAGGAGAAGGCGAAAGAATCGAATACGACAGCCGCGCCGATACCGTCAAGTTCATCAAGCGGGCCGAGTTGCGACGTTACATCGGCGCGACGCTGGCCGACGAAACCACCGGCGACCTGATTGTTTACGACAATCCGACCGACGTGTTCACCGTCGACAGCGGCCCGCAAAACCGCACTGCCAGCAATCCGTCGGGACGCATACGCGCCTTGCTGGCGCCGCGCAACAAGGCCGCCGTCCCTGGGGGCCCGGTGGCCCCGCCTTCCGGGCCTTCTCCCACTTTGCGACCCAGCTCCACGCTGGGCGGTGATAAAAAGTAGTCATCCGCAATGAATGTGTACTCTGAAACCGGCCCGCTCAGTGGCTTGGTCGCCAGCGGCCTGCAAAAATCATACGGAAGCCGCAAAGTCGTCAAGGACGTCTCGCTCACGGTGCAAAGAGGCGAAGTGGTGGGTTTGCTCGGTCCTAACGGCGCGGGGAAAACCACCTCGTTTTACATGATTGTTGGGCTGGTGCGGGCCGACGCTGGCGAGATCACCATTGACGGCCAATCAATAGAGCACATGCCCATTCACCGGCGCTCCCGGCTGGGCCTGAGTTATCTGCCGCAGGAAGCCTCCATCTTCCGCAAGCTCACGGTGGAGCAGAATGTACGCGCCGTGCTGGAGCTGCAAACCGACAAAGCGGGCAAGCCGCTTGACGCAGCAACGATCAACAAACGCCTGGACAGCTTGCTGCAGGATCTGCGGGTCGACCATCTGCGCGACTCGCCGGCGCCCGCCTTGTCCGGTGGCGAGCGGCGCCGCGTCGAGATTGCCCGGGCGCTGGCCACGCAGCCGCGTTTTATACTGCTGGACGAGCCTTTTGCAGGCATTGATCCGATTGCAGTGATCGAGATCCAGCGCATCATCGGTTTCCTGAAATCCCGCGGTATCGGCGTACTTATCACCGACCACAATGTGCGCGAAACGCTGGGCATTTGCGATCATGCCTGCATCCTCAGCGACGGCCATGTGCTGGCCACGGGAACACCTGCCGAAATCGTGAGCAATGCCGATGTGCGCCGGGTCTACCTGGGCGAGCATTTCCGGATGTGATGGCGCCCCCCCCTCGTTGGCTCACTTCGTGGAGCTCCTTCCCCCCTCAAGGGGGCTGCGCCTGCGGCCCGGCAGCGCCGAACGGGGCCCCCACGCTAGTCACTGCGTGTACTGCGCTGCGCCCCGAGCGGGCTAATTTTCCTTGGGGCGGCCCGGCGGAAAATTGCGGCACAGAATTTGCCACCGCAGCGGATTTCTGAAAGACCGGGCTCTATGAAGCAAGGCCTGTCCCTCCGCGTTTCCCAGCATCTGGCGCTGACGCCGCAGCTACAGCAGTCGATTCGCCTGCTCCAGCTGTCAACCCTGGAGCTGAGCCAGGAAGTCGAGCAAATGCTCGATGAAAATCCCTTTCTCGAAGCCTCTGATGAAAGCGCGCCACGCGAGGATTTTGGCCTGGGCCAGGCCGATATGCCGGTCAGCCAGGAGACCCGGGAGATTGAATCTGCTACAGATTTTGTAGCTAGCGGTGCCGATATTTCGGGGGCGACAAGCCAAAACGATGTGGAATCCAGCACCGAGGCCAAGCTCGAAGAAAGCTGGGAAGGCGACGGCAGCGTGGAGACCACACCTGACGACAACGAGTGGGGTGGCGACGCGACGCCGCGAAAAAACAACCAGGACGACAGCGAGGTCGATGCGACCGAGCTGGCCGGCAGCCATGAATCACTGCAGGACCATCTGCACCGACAGGCGCTGTCCTTGCGCCTGTCCGAAGAAGGCCGGGCGGCGATGCATTTTCTGATCGAATCGCTCAACGACGACGGTTATCTCGAAGACAGCCTGGCCGCGCTGGCCGCCGGCCTGGCCGGGGACGATCTGGAGCAGCTGGAACAACTGGAGCACGAGTTTGCTGTGGCCCTGCAGCTGCTGCAGCACATGGAGCCCGCCGGCGTAGGAGCGCGCAACCTGGCCGAGTGCCTGGGCCTGCAGCTGCTCGACTGCAAGGACAAGGACGAAACGCGTGCCGCCATGGCGATGTGCCGCCAGCCGATGGAGCTGCTGGCCAGGCGCGATGTGAAGCGTCTGGCGCAGCTGTGCGGTTTTTCCGAAGCGGTGATCAAGCTCGCGATTGCACTGATTGGCCGGCTCGACCCCAAGCCGGGCCGGCGTTTTGCCAACGTCGCACGCAACCTGATCGTGCCCGACGTGCTGGTGGTCAAGTCCGGCCGCGGTTTCAAGGTGTCGCTCAACACCGATGTGATGCCGCGCCTGCGGGTGCACGACATTTATGCGAACGCCATCAAGCAAAACAAAGGTCAGGGCGGCCAGGCCTTGCAGCAGCGCCTGCAGGAGGCGCGCTGGTTCATCAAAAATATCCAGCAGCGTTTTGACACCATTTTGCGGGTCAGCAGCGCGATTGTGGAGCGGCAGAAAAATTTCTTCACGCACGGCGAGCTGGCCATGCGCCCGCTGGTGCTGCGCGAGATTGCCGATGAGCTGGGCCTGCACGAGTCAACCATCTCGCGGGTCACCACGGCCAAATACATGAGCACGCCGTTTGGCACTTTCGAGCTGAAATACTTTTTCGGTTCGGCGCTGAACACCGAAACCGGCGGCAATGCCTCCAGCACGGCGGTGCGCGCTCTGATCAAGCAGTTTGTTGCGGCCGAGAGCCTGAAAAAACCGCTCAGCGACAACCAGATTTCCGAAATGCTCAGGGAGCAGGGCATTGAATGCGCACGCCGCACTGTCGCCAAGTACCGCGAAGCGCTGCGGATTGCACCGGCCAATCTGCGCCGAGCGCTCTGAACCGGATACGCCATGAATCAACTCCAACTTTTTCTGCCTTGCGCCGCCGGCGTCGAGGAACTGCTGGCCGCCGAGGTCCAGCGCATCACCGGCACCCAGGGCAAGGCCTGGCGCGCCGGCGTGCAGGTGGCCGGCTCCTGGCGCGACGCGATGCAACTAAACCTGCACAGCCGCCTGAGCCAGCGCGTGCTGATCGAGCTGCAGCACGGCCACTACCGCAGCGAAAACGATTTGTACAACGCAGCCGCCAGTGTTGCCTGGGAAATCTGGTTCACCCCCAAACAAAGCTTCAAGATCGAGGTCACCGCGCAGCACAGCCCGCTGACCAGCCTGAACTTTGCCGCGCTCAAGATCAAGGACGCGATTGCCGATCGCTTCCGCGACAAATACGATGTCCGCCCCGATGTCGACACGCGCTGGCCGGATGTGCGCGTGTATGTGCACCTGACCGTGGACACCGTGACCCTGTACATCGACACCTCGGGCGAACCGCTGTTCAAGCGCGGCTGGCGCGAAGACAAGGGCGACGCGCCGCTGAAAGAAACCCTGGCCGCCGCGATGATTGCCGCCAGCGGCTGGGACCAGTTGTGCAAACAAGGCGTGCCGCTGTACGACCCCTGCTGCGGCTCCGGCACCATCGTGATTGAAGCGGCGCAGATCGCCCGCAACATCGCCTCCGGCATGGGCCGGCGTTTTGCGTTTGAAAAATTCGTGCCCTTCCAGCCGCATGTCTGGGAGGGTCTGCTGGACCAGGCCGAGGCTGCCATCACCGAACCCACGGCGCCGGTCTTCGGCAGCGATGTGTCCTTCAGGATGGTGGACTTTGCCGAGCGCAATGCCGAGCGTGCCGGTGTGGCACACGCGGTACAGCTGCGGGGTGGCGATGCGCTGCAGCGGATGCCGCCCGCGCCCTCCGGCGTGATGCTGGTGAACCCGCCGTATGGTGAGCGAATTGATGTGGCGGGCGTAGCCGGTACTCCCGGCGCCTTCGCAGCCAAAAGTCGTGAAGGGGGCCGGGAGCAGCGACGTTCGCACTTTCAGGGGCAGGGCATCGACGAGTTCGGCCAGCCGCTGCCGCAGGATGACCGTGACGAATCAGGCGCGGCGCCACGGCGTGACCGCAGCGCCAACCCGGGCCGCGAGCAGGCGCAGACAGAGACCGGCGAAGAGGCTTCCGACTTCTTTCCGCAGCTCGCCAGTCACTGGAAAAAACATTACGCCGGCTGGACCGCGCATGTGCTGACGCCCGACATGAAGCTGCCGCAGAAAATGCGCCTGAAAGAGTCGCGCCGCGTGCCGATGTGGAACGGCCCGATCGAATGCCGGCTGTTTCGTTTTGACATGGTGGCCGGCTCGGCCCGGGGGAAACCGGACAAACGCTCGGCGGATCAACAACCCGGTGAATCAGGCGGCGAGGCCAAGCCGTGACAGCCCGGCCCATCGTCCTGGACACCAACATCGTTCTCGATGTGTTTGTCTTCAACGATGTGGCGGCGCTTCCCCTCCAGCAGGCGCTGCAAGCCGGCGAACTCGACTGGCTGGCCACCCAGCCCATGCGTGATGAACTGGAGCGCGTGTTGGCCTACCCGAAAATCGTCCCGCGCCTCAATTTTTACAAGCTGAGCGCCGAGGACGTGCTGGCGGACTTTGACCGGCATGCCCGCCTGACCGAAGTGGCCCCGAAAGCCAGCGTGACCTGCAGTGACCCGGACGACCAGAAATTCATCGATCTGGCCGTGGCCGGGCAAGCGACCTTGCTGAGCAAGGATCAGGCCGTAATTTCCATGGAAAAAAGGCTTGCGAGCCATGGTGTACGGGTGCAAACAGCTATTTAATTGATAGCAAACGCGACCGCCACACGTGCAAGTTGACGCATCCCGGCCTTCGCTGGAGGCCTTGTCTTCCCGACGGCCGGCGCTAGCTGAGCGCGGCCAAGACCGCGCCGAAAAAATTCTCTGGCGGAATCGGTGCCATGCCCATTGGCTTGGGCAGGGCACTCCACTGGGCGATGACCACCTGCTCTCTCGGGTGGATGTACAGGTACTGGCCGAAGATGCCGATGGCGCGGAAAGCATCCCGGTGCACCGTGCCGGCAGAGGCCTCCATCGGCCACCACATGTAGCCATAGGGCACCGACGTGCCGTCCACCGTCTTGCCGCTACCCGCTTCTTCAACCCAGCCGTGGGGAAGGATCTGCTCGCTGCCCGCCCTTCCGCCACCGAGTATGAACAAGCCGAAGCGCGCGAAGTCGCGCAGGCGCGCGCTCAGGCCGCTGCCCGCCACTTCGAGTCCGTCGGGCGATTCCAGCCACCAGCTGGCATCGGCTTCCATGCCGAAGCGGGCCCAGATGCGCTCGGACAAGTAGTCGGCCAGCGGCCGCCCGATCGCGGCGCGCAGCACGGCACCAGCCACCTGGGTTTCACCGGTGCTGTAGTTCCACACCGAGCCCGGTGCGCCAGCGCGGGGCAGCGCAGCCATGCATTGAATGAGGGCGCCCGGTCGCTGGCTGATTTGCGCCTCCAGCATGCGGCGCCGGTCGGAGCTGGGGTCGGTGTAGGTTTCGTTCCAGCGCACACCGGAGGTCATCTGCAGCACCTGCCGGATCGTCACGCCATCGTAGGCCGAGCCTTCGAGCGCCGGGACGTAGCGGCAGACCTGCTCGTCGATGCTGGCGATATGGCCGTCGTGGACGGCAGCACCCACCAGCGTGGCGCTGATCGACTTGGCCATGGACATGGAAGTCCAGCGCGTTTCGGGTGTGTTGCCGAGGGCGTAGTGCTCGAAGGCAATCTCGCCGTTCTTGATCACCAGCAGGCCGCTGACACGGTTCAAGGAAAGGTAGTCGAACAGATCGTACGTGTGGCCGTCAACGGCAAACCGGGTCACTGGCCAGGGCCGGTTGCTGACCGGCAAGGCATGAACGGCGGTGCCGCGCGACACGACACGGGTGGGGAACAAGCGGTCGACGTTGCGAAGCGTGTTGACCTGCAGATCGGGCAACAATGCTCCGTCGTATAGATCGCGGACTGATCCGATGGGGTGGTGCTTGCTATTCACGTAATCAGGGTTAATTTGCAAATTTTACGCACTGGCGGCGCCGGGAGGTGGTCGATAGTGTTGCATAGGCCTTTGTCATGCGCCCAGCTGGCGTAGCTGTTATTGGCATCGCTGAATGCTTCTACCGTGAGACCTGGAAATCAGGTTGCAGGAGCGAGCTCAGGCTGCGGCCGTTGATTCAATCTCGTTCGTGCGGGAGACCCTGTCTTCCGGCTGGCTGAGCGCGAAGCGGGGCGCTGGCCAGCGCCCCGCTCAAATTGAACATCCGGTGCGGGCTCTCAAGGTCCGTCAGCAGCGAGGGTTCCTTGACGTGCATCACCAGATCGGAGAGCCGCCGCACCTCGGTGTGGTTCAGGCGGCGCAAGAGGTGGTGAGCCGCACCAGGGTTGGTGCTGGCTGCTCGCGGCGGGGCAGATACACTTTTGACCTTAAGAGCCTCGCCCGGGGTTCAGGACTGTTTTTCCATGAAACCTTCATCACCCTCCACCTCTTCCAAAACGACGGTTTCCCCAGTACCTGATGTGCCCTGGCTGGAAACCGAGGCCTTTGACGAGCTCGATGCCATTCTTGACGAGTTGCGAACCCGTCATGACGAAACGCCGCGGTGGGAGTTTTGTGAAGGCTTCATGGCCGCCGTGATTTGTTCACGCCGTCCTGTCGCCGCGACGGAATACCTGTCTGTTCTGCTGGCGACGCCCGCCGAGGGGGAGGCGCCCGACGCGGAAAGCGGCTCGTTTGCCAGCGAACCCCAGCGCGAACGGTTCATGACGCTCTGGAATCAGCGCTGGAACGAGGTGCGCACAGCGCTTGACGCCGAAGTGGAGTCGCTGGAAGACGAACGCTGCTACCACCCGGAGGTGATGGACATTCGCGGCGCCGTCGCCGAAATGCCTTCCGACGAGCAAGCCAGTTTCAAAGGCGAAGACCTGCCCGCGTTTGCCCAGGTGTGGGCGCTGGGTTTCATGTTTGCGGTGGAAAGCTGGCCCGAGGACTGGGCCGTGCCGCGCGACAAGGATGCCGCCCAATGGCTCGACGGCGCCCTGCAGGCCGTGGTGGCGATGACCGAAGATGATGGGGCTGCGCCTGAAGTGTCACCTCTCAGCGACGACGGCGCTCCCAGCACCAGCATTGCCCGGCTCAATGCCTTCGGCGAGGCGATCTGGGCGGTGTATGACCTGCGTGAACTGTGGAAGACCATGGGCCCGCGTGTGGAGACCGTGCGCAAGCAAGCCGAGCCCGGACGCAACGATTTATGCCCTTGTGGCAGCGGGAAGAAATACAAGAAGTGTCATGGGGCGCTTTAGAGGCCGTATATATGACTTGTTGAGCTAAACCGCTGACGCGGTGGCTGGTCCTCACAGGCCGCCACCGCGTTTTTGTTGGCGGGTGGCTTGTATTTTTGGTCCGTGATGTGAAGCCTTCGAGCTGGGGAATGTTCCCCGGTTTTGAAGGAGATAACTCATGAGACCTCTGAACTAAACCGCTGACGCGGTGGCTGCTCGTGCGAAGGTTTTATCGCCTAATGAGCAGTGCAGTGTGAGTGAGTGACAGCGCTAAGTCGTTATGTCCCCTTTTGACACTTCGTTGGCCAGGTTAAAGG
>JBKJZS010000301.1:0-1070 GCA_046714915.1 Polaromonas sp.
TGCGCTCCGTGCTGCCGCCTGGAAAACCGCGCCCCAACACGCGCGCCACGCACTGGCCTTATGCAGCAATCCGGCCGCTGCTGTTGCAGGCGGGCGAGCTGACGCCCATCGAAAAAGCCGAGCGGCGCGTGCTGGTGCTGGCCAACCCCGGCCATGGCCTGGACAAGATGCAGGCCAGCGCTGCCATGTACCTGGGCATGCAGCTGCTGCTGCCCGGCGAATGGGCACCGTCGCACCGCCACACGCCCAACGCGGTGCGCATGGTGGTCGAGGGCGAAGGTGCCTGGAGCACGGTCGATGGAGAGAAATGCCAGATGCTGCGCGGCGATCTGATCCTCACGCCCACCGGCCTGTGGCACGAGCACGGCCACGACGGGACCGAGCCGGTGGTCTGGCTCGATGTGCTGGACTTGCCGCTGGTCTATTACATGGAAGCCAGCTACCACGTCGATGGCGGCCGCCAGACCGTAAAGCCAGGCCATGGCGAGCTTTCGTATGCGCGCGGCGGCCTGCTGCCCACGCCGGTGTTTGAGCGCTCGCGCAACGCCTATCCGATGCTGCGTTATCCCTGGCTGGAGGCGCGTGCCGCGCTTGAATCGCTGGCCGCTGATCAGCCTGCACTCGATGCGCTGCAGCTGACCTACAGCAATCCCGAAACTGGCGGCCATGCCGAGAACATTCTGGGTTTTTACGCCCTGATGCTGCGGCCGGGGCAAACACTTAAGCTGCCGGTACGCAGCCCGGCGATGGTATTTCACGTCATCGAGGGCGGCGCTACGGTGCAGATTGAAGACCAGCGCTTTGCGCTTAGCGAGGCCGATACCTGCTGCTCGCCCGGCTACAGCGCGGTGACGCTGGCCAACAGTTCCAGCAAGGCCCCTGCCTTTTTCTTCATCGCGGATGAGACGCCGCTCCACCAAAAGCTCGGCGTGTTCGAAAACCGCAGCTAAGTTTTGTTAACAAACCCCCTGAATTATGACTACCACCTACCTCTGGAATCCCGCTCCGCCACCGTCCCTGCCGGTGCGCGGCCTGGCCGAGCGCCTGCCCGTCAACCGCCTGTTTTTCGT
>JBKJZS010000302.1:0-2880 GCA_046714915.1 Polaromonas sp.
AGCGGGTAGTGCACCACCGCGATGGGTTGCCGCGCAGGAATCGGTGGCGGCGGCGGCGCCAGCGGTGCGCCCCTGTTTGCATCGGCGTCCGGAAGCCGGCCCGCCAGCCCCGCCCCCCGGTCGTTCAGCCAGCGGCATCCTGGGTGACCGGCGCGGAATATCCGCCGACCCAGGCAGGGTGAAGTGCGGCGCTGACATCTTGCTGCGCGCCGCCAGGCTCAGCCGGATCGGGAACAGCGCCAGCGGATGGGACGCAACAGCATCGAGAAGCGGAAACATCCTGGCCTGCACAGTGCCCGGGTTCCAGCCATTAATCGGAGAGAAATCGAGCTTTTTCCCAACAAATACGGGCGCCGACAGCTATTAAATCAGGAGCTAAAACGGCTGCGCAGACGCGCATCAACTTACTTCACGCGACGGTAGATCATCGTCATGAAGCGCTTCCACGTCCCATCGCCCTGCAGTACCTGCGAGCTCAGCTCGCGCTCGTCACGGCTCTTGAGGGTAATCACGTCCTGATACCTTGCCTGCCCACCGTCGCCGGCAAAGCTCGGCCCCTCGGTGTCGAGCGTCAGAACTTTTCCGGCCGCGTCCAGCGTCCCGGTGTAAACCCACATGTGCGTCATCATCGAGCCAGCCCAGCTGCCGACAAACGCCTTCTTCCCGGTGTCGTAACCGAGCGTCATCATCATGGTTGCCATGCCATCGCAACCGGGCATCTCGCCGCGGCCTTCGGATTGCACCCACAACTCGCCGATGCCACGCACACTTTCGCTGCCGGTGCTTTTGACGGGCGGCTGGCCGGGACTCATCTCGGCCTCGCCTTCATACGTCCACTCGCCCAGCAGTTGCTGCAGCCATCGGTGTTCTTTTTGCGGTTCAGTTTTCATTGACGTCTCCTGATGGAATGCACCCCCTCACAAGCTCAAGGCACCGTGATGATCATCCACGACACGCCAAAGCGGTCGGCCACCATGCCAAACGACGAGGCATAAAAGGTTTTGCCCAGCGGCATCTGGACCTGCCCGCCTTCGCTCAGGGCTTTGAACAGGCGCTCGGCCTCGGCGTCGCTCGGCACCGAGAGCGACAAGGACATGCCCTGAAACACCGGCTGCCCGCTGGCCCGGCCGTCGGACGCCATCAGCGTTGATTCGCCGATGCAAAAGTTCGCGTGCATCACCTTGTCGTCAGAGCCGGGCGGGCACATGCCCGGTGGCATCGGCTCCGGACTTTCCTTGAAGCGCATCATCATCGTCACCTCAGCACCGAGCGCGGTACGGTAAAACTCAAGGGCCTCTTCGCAACGGCCTTCAAAAAACAGATAGGGCTGAACTTGCATGGCGGTCTCCTTGGACAGTGGTCGAGTGGAAGGCCCCCGCGCCAGCGGCGGGGACCGCCGCAAGCGCCCGGTGCTGGCGCTTCTTCAGGTCTTGGTCTTCCAGAGTCCCAGCGTGGCCCCGGTGGGGTCGACGATGATGCTGAACCAGCCCATCCCCATCACTTCCGTGACATCTTTCATCACGGTGGCGCCGAGCGATTTGGCCTTCTGCGTCGCGTTGGCTATGTCATCAACCTCAACATAAGGCAACCATGCCGAAGGGGCGCCGGGTAGGGGCTGCGTCATCATTCCACCGCCCGTGCCTGCGCCCACGTCAATCAGGGTGTAAGTGCCTTGCGGCATCGGCATGTCCTGCGTTTTCCAGTCAAAAAGCTTTCCGTAAAAGGCTTTTGCCTGGTCGAGATCGGTCGTGTTCAGTTCCACATGGACGAAAGGGTTGGCCATGCTGTTCTCCTTGAGGGGCGTGATTGATTTGCCTGCCGCTTGACGACGATTTCAGGCAGGGACCGGCTTGAAGAGGGCCTCGGCGCGCCGGTTGATTTCTTCTGGCGTGAGATCTTCTTTGTGCGTCGCAAGAAACCAGAGGTGGCCGAAAGGATCTTCCAGCGTACCCGAGCGATCACCGTAAAACTGGTCCTGCAGGGGCTTGACGATTTTTGCCCCGGCGCTCACGGCCTGTGCGAATTGCCCGTCCACATCCTCCACGTACACATGCAGGCCGACCGACGAGCCGCCGAGGGAGTGCGGGTTGCGAGGCGGACCTTCTTCACAGGAGTCGGCCAGCATCAGGGTTGAATCGCCCACCTTGATTTCGGCGTGTCCAATTTGACCGTTGGGTTGCGACAGGCGGAAAACTTCCGTGGCGCCAAATGCCCGCTTGTAAAACTCGATGGCAGTGGAGGCCCCCTTGATCATCAGGTACGGCGTGACGGAGTGATAGCCCTCTGGAATGGGTTTGACGCTCATGACATGTCTCCTCAATTAACCAGGCCGGAGGACCGGGCTCTCTTGCCAGGGACCGCTGCCATGGTCATGGTGGCAGCTCTCCAGCCCTTTGCCTAGACGTCTTCGGGGCCTATGTGGATGACGGTGGGCTCCATGTAGACGATTTCCCACAGGTGCCCATCGAGGTCCTGAAAACCATGACCGTACATGAAGCCGTGGTCCTTGGGCTTGTTGGGCGTGGTGCCGCCCGCAGCAACCGCCTTGCGAACCATCTCATCAACCTCATCGCGGCTTTCGCACGAAAGGCACACCAGGACCTCGGTGCTTTGGGTCGCGTCGCAGACAGGCTTGGGGGTGAAGGTCTTGAAAAAGCTTTCCACCAGCAGCATGACGAAACTGTGCTCGCCCACGATCATGCAGCTGGCGTTCTCGTCAGTGAACTGCGGGTTGAACTTGAAACCCAGCTGGGTAAAGAACGCCACCGATTTGTCGAGGTTTTTGACGGGCAGATTCACAAAGATCTGGGTAGCCATAGGTCTTCCCTTCAATAGTCCGTGGCGGGTTACGGCCGACTCGCCCAATGTCCAGTTCAAGAC
>JBKJZS010000303.1:0-10040 GCA_046714915.1 Polaromonas sp.
GCACTGGCCAGCGCACGCCATCCGCGCACAGCTGCGGCTCGAACCAGATCACCAGAAAAATACCGGCCAGCCCCAGCAACACCGGCGGCGCAATCAGCTTCCAGCTCAATCCGGCAAAAAAATCACCGCCAGCCCGGCTGCCAGCACCAGCAGCGAGGTGCCCAGGTCGGGCTGCTTCATGATCAGGCCGACCGGCACGACCAGCAGCACACCGGCCACCAGAAAATCCAGCGGCCGCAACTGACCCTCGCGTTTCTGGAACCACCAGGCCAGCATCAGCGGCATCGCGATCTTGAGAATCTCGCTGGGCTGGATGACGATGCCGAGGTTGATCCAGCGCCGGGCGCCTTTTTTTGTGATTCCGAAAATCGCAACCGCCACCAGCAGGGCCACGCCGGCGACATACATGGGCACAGCAAAGGCCATCAGGCGCTGCGGCGGAATCTGCGCCACGACAAACATGATGGCGCCGGCGATCAGCATATTACGCCCATGGTCGATGAATCGGCTGCCATGATCAAAGCCAGAGGAATACATGATCAGCAGCCCCGCGCCGGCCAGCAGAAAGACGGCAAAGGCCAGCGGGCCGTCAAAGCCTTGGAACATCGGGGCGGCGCGCCGGAAAAAGGAAGGTTTGTCGAAAACTGCAGCCATGGGACTGATTATCTGCCAGCCAGCCGGCCGGTGTTGAGCCTGTCCTGAGCTTGCAGAAGAGTTGAAGCGTTGAAGCCACCGCTAATTCGACCGTTGTTTGCGCCTCGATCAGGCCGGGGCGAGACCCGGCTTGGTCAAGGAGCAACTGACGGTCAAGCTGGCGAAGCTTAGACAAGCTCAGCCCGAACGGTTAGGCGTCCACGCTATCTGCTACAAATTAAATAGCTACTTACGCCCGAATTCAAAGGGCCAGAGCCACTTTTTATATAAACTTTTTACCAAATACCGGATTGCAGCCAGCAGCCCAGCATTTACCATACCCCCATGCCCACCACCCACCTCCTTTACCTCCACGGCTTCCGCTCTTCTCCGCAATCGGCCAAGGCCCGGCAAGTCGCCGCGTGGGTGCAAAGCCGCCATCCGGACGTGGTCTGGTGGTGTCCGCAACTTCCCCCGTCGCCGCGCGAAGCGATGCAGATGGTCGCAGAGGGCATTGCCGGCTGGCCACGCGATTCGATGGCGGTAGCCGGCTCGTCGCTCGGCGGTTTTTACGCGACCCACGTGGCCGAGACCTGCGCCTGCAAGGCTGTGCTGCTGAACCCCGCCGTGAACCCGGCGCGCGACCTGGCCAGCTACGTCGGCGAGCAGACTGCCTGGCACGACCCGAACGAGCACTTTTTCTTCGAGCCGCGCTTTGTGGACGAACTGCGTGCCCTGGAACACGGGCCGGTGGCCCGGCCGGAGAACTATTTCGCGATCATGGCCAAAGGAGACGAGGTGCTGGACTGGCGTGAAATGACGGGCCGTTACCCGGGCGTTCGCATCAAGCTGCTCGAAGGCGGTAACCACGCGCTGAGCGATTTTGATACGCACCTGCAGGACATGATGGATTTTCTGGCGCTGGCCTGACGGCTGCTGCTTTAGGCCGCCTGATTACACTAGCTGCAATAGCCGGGCACCAGCCTGGCCAGTGTTTGAAGGATAGCGTTTTGTTTGTATTGTTTGAAGAAGCCGGGAAGTTTCTGGCGGGGCGTATTTTGTCCGAGGCCGACAGCTCGCTGCAGGTCGAGTTGGACTCGGGCAAAAGAGTCAAGCTCAAGACGGTCAACGCACTGCTGAAATTTGAAAAACCCACCCCGGCCGAGCTGCTCGCCGCCGGGAAAAAGTTGAGCGAAGACATTGATCTGGACCTGGCCTGGGAGTTCGCCAGCGACGAGGAGTTCAGCTTTGCCGACCTGGCGCGTGATTACTTCAGTGCCGACCCGAGCAAAGCGGCATCCACCGAGCAGCAGGCCGCCGCGCTGTTCCGGCTGTTTGAAGCGCCGCATTATTTCAGGCGCGCGGGAAAAGGCCGTTTCAAAAAAGCACCGACGGAAATTCTTCAGCAAGCGTTGCTGGCCATCGAAAAGAAGAAACAGGTCGTCGCACAAATCAGCAACTGGGCCGAAGAGCTGGCACAAGGCCAGTGCCCGGCGCCGGTGCGCGAGCAGCTCTACAAAATTTTATTCAAACCCGACAAGAACAGCCCCGAATACAAGGCGGTGGTGGAGGCCTCGCGCGCCACCCACAAGGCGCCGCTGGACCTGCTACAGCAGGCCGGCGCCATCGCCTCGCCCTACCAGTTTCACTGGAAGCGCTTCCTGTTTGAAAACTTCCCCAGTGGCACGGGCTTTCCCGCTGTGCAGGCGCCCACGATCAAGGACGACTTGCCGCTGGCGAACGTGCATGCGTTTTCCATCGACGACTCCAGCACCACCGAGATTGACGATGCACTTTCGGTGCAGGGACTGCAAAGCGGCACCGTCACGCTGGGCATCCACATTGCCGCGCCGGGTCTTGCGGTGCTGCCGGGCAGCCCGATTGATACGCTGGGGCGTGCGCGCCTGTCCACCGTCTACATGCCGGGCTACAAGCTGACCATGCTGCCCGACGACGTGGTGCAAAGCTACACCCTTCAGGAAGGACGCAACTGCCCGGCCCTGTCGCTGTATGTGACCCTGGACGAAAACACGCTAGCCATCAAGGAAACCACCACCCGGCTGGAGCTGGTGCCGATTGCCAGTAACCTGCGCCACGACAAGCTGGACGGCGTTTTCACCGAAGCCTTTTTTGAAGCGGCCTCGAGCCCACCGCCGGCCGATGTGCCGTGGAGCATGGAGTTGGCCTTTCTGCACCGGCTCGCGCAGCACCTGAAAGCACAGCGCGAAGTGGTTCGCGGCAAGCCGGAAAACTTCAACCGGCCTGACTACAACTTCACACTGGACCAGCCGTCCGGCAAGGAGCCGGAAGGCAATGAGACGGTCAGCATCAGCATCCGCCGGCGCGGCGCACCGCTGGACCTGATCGTGGCCGAGGCAATGATTCTGGCCAACAGCACCTGGGGAGAGTGGCTGGCAGAACATGGCGTGCCAGGTATTTACCGAAGCCAGGGCAGCCTGGCGCCGGGTGTGAAAGTGCGTATGGGCACCAAAGCCCTGCCGCATGCCGGCATCGGCGTCAAGAGTTACGCCTGGAGCACCTCGCCCCTGCGCCGCTATACCGACCTGGTCAACCAGTGGCAAATCATCGCCTGCGTCAAACACGGCCGCACGGCGGCGCTCGCCGCTCCATTCAAGCCCAAGGACACGGAACTGTTCTCCATCATCTCGGGCTTTGACGGTGCGTACAGCGCCTACAACGGCTTTCAGGCAGGTATTGAGCGCTACTGGACGCTCAAATACATCCAGCAGCATGCGCTGACGGAGTTGACGGCCACCGCCTTCAAGGACAATCTGGTTCGCGCGGACGATCTGCCGCTGGTGCTGCCGGCGGTTGGCGCGCTAGGCCTGCCGCGCGGTGCCAAGGTGCGGGTCAGGCTGGGCGCGATTGACGAGATCACGCTCGATGTCTCGGGCACGGTGATTGAGCGGCTTGACGCCGTGGTGGACGAGGCGGCCGCACAGCAGGTGGACGAAGAGGACAACGAATCGGAAATCGCCGCTGGTCCGATCTCGATCGCGGTCGATCTCAGCGAACTGCCTCAGGACGCCACCGCTGTCGTGGGCGGTTAGTTAACACCGATAATCCTGTCCTGTGAAGTCACCCAGCACCCTGCAAATCGCCCTGGGCGTTTCGGTCGCCCTGCACGCGGTCTTGCTGACCGTGCGTTTTGTCGATCCAGAACGTTTCAACCGCGTTTTTCAGGACACGCCTCTGGAAGTGATACTGGTCAACGCCAAATCCAAAGAACGCCCGGACCTGGCAAAAGCCATTGCCCAGGCCTCGCTGGCCGGTGGCGGTGAAGCGGACAAAGGCCATGCCACCAGCCCGCTGCCGCCATCGGCGCTGACCGAACTGGGAGACGCCGCCGAAGACGCGCAGCGCAAGATCGAGTCGATGCAGGAACAACAAACCCTGTTGCTGGCGCAAATCAAAAAGCAGCTGGCGGCAATGCCGCCGCCCGATCCCAAGCTGCCGGCCCCTGATGCAGCCCGGACCGAGCGCGACGAAAAACGCAAACAGCTGATCAAGATAGTGGCCGAGATCGAACGGCGCATCAACGAGGAGAATGCACGGCCGAAAAAGCGTTACATCAGTCCCGCGACACGCGAGGAAGTCTACGCCGTCTATTACGACATGCTGCGCAGAAAAATCGAAGACAAAGGGACGGTGAACTTTCCCGAGCTGGCCGGGAAAAAACTCTATGGTGAGCTGACGATGATGTTGACCATCAATTTTGATGGGCACGTGTTGTCCACCGAAGTGGCCCAGACCTCGGGCAATCTCGCACTGGACCGGCGTGCGCAAATCATTGTGCGAGGGACCGGCCCGTTTGACCGCTTTAGCGACGCGATGCGCCGCAAGGCCGACCAAATTGTGGTGATTTCGCGCTTCAAGTTCACCCGGGACGAAACCCTGGAAACCCGGCTCACCGGGCGCTGATCGACAACCATGGATCACTACTGCGTCCTCGGCAACCCGGTCGAACACAGCAAGTCGCCGCTGATACATGCGCGTTTTGCCGAACTGACCGGGCAGGCGATGCACTACAGCAAATTGCTGGCGCCGCTGGACCGCTTTACCGGCACGCTGAGGCAATGGATCGCCGGCGGCGGTCGCGGCTGCAACGTCACCGTGCCCTTCAAGTTTGAGGCTTTCCGGCTGGCGACCACAGCGAGCGAGCGCGCCCAGCTGGCCCAGGCAGCCAACACGCTGAAGTTTGACGGCAGCCGCATTGAGGCCGACAACACCGACGGCATCGGCCTGGTCAATGACATCCAGATCAATGCCGGGATCAGCCTGGCCGGGCGTGATCTGCTGCTGATCGGCGCCGGCGGTGCAGCGGCTGGCGTGCTCGGACCGCTGCTGGCAGCCCGGCCACGCCGGCTGGTGGTGGCGAACCGGACGCCGGACAAAGCCATCGCGCTGGTGGCTCGCCACGCGATCCATCCCGCGCTGCAAAATTTGCTTCAAAAAACTGAGCTGCTTGCCCAGGAACTGAAAGGGCTGCAGGCCGATTTCGATGTAATTATCAACGCCACCGCAAGCAGCCTGAGCGGCGGCGCCATTCCGCTGGACGCTCGCGTGGTCAAGCCGCGTACGCTGGCCTACGACATGATGTATGGCCCGGCGGCGCTGGGCTTTTCCGACTGGGCGCGGGCGCATGGCGCGGTGCCGCGCGACGGCCTGGGCATGCTGGTGGAACAGGCTGCGGAGTCCTTCCTGTTCTGGCGCGGCGTGCGCCCGCCTTCTGCGCAGATCCTGCAGGAATTACGCCAGGCTTTGTCGTGAAAGCCCTGCTGCGCTGGATCGCATTGGTGTTGCTCGCGGGCATGGCCCTGCAGCTGTATTTTGTCGGCCGCATTGCGCTGATGGCCGTGCTGGACCCGCAGTCCACCGCATTTCAGCGCTCCGAGATTTACCGCCTGGTGGTGGAAAAAGGCGAACTGAAATGGCGTCAGAAGTGGGTGCCTTACGCCGAACTTTCCAGCCACCTGAAGCGGGCGGTGATCGTGTCCGAAGATGCCACCTTCCTCGAGCATGAGGGCGTCGACCTGGAGGCGCTGGAAAAAGCCTGGGAGAAAAACGCCAAAGCCGAGCAGCGTGCTGAAAAGACGGCCAACAGGCTGGTCAACCGCGCAGCACCGGCGGGGACCAGCAAAGCCGCAGCCAAACCAGCAAAAATTGTGGGCGGCTCTACCATCACCCAGCAACTGGCGAAAAACCTGTTTCTGTCGGGCGAACGAACCCTGATGCGCAAGGGGCAGGAGCTGCTGCTGACACTGCTGCTGGAAGCCCTGTTGAGCAAACAGCGCATCCTGGAGATCTACCTCAACAGCGTCGAGTGGGGCGAAGGTGTGTTTGGCGCGGAAGCGGCCGCCCAGCACTACTACCGCAAGCCCGCATCCCAACTCAGCGCCTACGAGGCGGCGCGCCTGGCGGTCATGCTACCGCGCCCCAAATACTTTGAGACGCGCCCCGGATCTGGCTACCTGGCCTCACGCGCGTCCACCATCGCTACCCGCATGGGCGGGATAGAGCTTCCTTAGCACCAATGCGTATTCTTGGAATTGACCCTGGCTTGCAGATCACCGGTTTTGGCGTTGTTGACGTCGAGGGGACCGCGCTGACTTATGTGGCCAGCGGAACGATCAAAACCACACACCTGGACCGCGGCAACCTGCCGGCGCGGCTCAAGGTGTTGTTTGACGGCATCCTGGAGATCACCGCCCGCTACACACCCGACAGCTCGGCCTGCGAGATTGTTTTTGTCAACGTCAATCCGCAGGCGACGCTGATGCTGGGCCAGGCGCGCGGCGCCTGTGTCACGGCGCTGGTGTCGTGCAATCTGGAGGTGGCCGAATACACAGCGCTGCAAATGAAAAAAGCGGTGGCAGGTTACGGCAAAGCCGGCAAACCCGAAGTGCAGGAAATGGTCAAGCGGTTGCTGAAACTTCCCGCGCTGCCAGGCAAAGACGCGGCCGATGCGCTGGCTCTTGCCATCACCCACGCCCATGTGGGTGGATCTGCCGCAATTTTGGCGCGTGCCGCGACGCTGCATCGCAAATCGACTGCCGCCTTCAAGGATGGCCGTCATTACTGAACGATTGGTCCTGGCCTGAAGGCTTCGTCAGGCTTGCTCAAGAATGAGCACAGCGAAAAACCCGAATGCGGCAATCAGCGTCCACTTGAGGATGGTCAAACCGAATCGCTTAAAGCGGGCTTGCCCCGTCCCCACATAAAACATGAACGAGACAACGGCGGCCAACAGCAGCAGCAAGACAACCCAGCGGAATAGCAGCATGGCCTGAAATCTTGCCGCGCTGGCTACCAGGCCCGCGCCAGCTGTGCAAATCCCTGAGGCGCCCTGGTTTCATCGTCAAATGCGACGACTTCGTAGGCATCCGTGTGGGACAGCAATTCGCGCAGCAGCTTGTTGTTCAGCGCATGGCCGGAACGGAAAGCGCTGTAGGCGGCCAGCAATGGTTTGCCTAGCAAGTACAAATCGCCCATGGCATCGAGGATTTTGTGTTTGACGAACTCGTCGTTGTAACGCAAGCCGTCGGTATTGAGTACTCTGTAGTCATCCATCACGATGGCGTTGTCCAGGCCACCGCCCAGCGCCAGCCCGTTGGCACGCATCATTTCCACGTCCTTGGTAAAACCGAAGGTGCGCGCGCGGGCAATGTCGCGGCTGTAGGAGCCGGTGCCCAAATCGAACTCGACACGCTGGCCGGTGGAGTCCACCGCCGGGTGGTCAAAGTCGATTTCGAAACCCAGCTTGTAGCCTTCGTAAGGACTCAGGCGCGCCCATTTTTCCGAAGCGCCCAGGCCCTCCCGCACTTCGACCGGCTTGAGCACACGGATAAACCGTTTCGGCGCCGCCTGCAGCTCAATGCCGGCAGACTGCAGCAAAAACACAAAAGAGGCGGCCGAGCCGTCGAGAATGGGCACCTCTTCGGCCGTGATGTCGATGTACAGATTGTCAATGCCCAGACCGGCGCAGGCCGACATCAGGTGCTCCACCGTGTGCACCTTGGCACTGCCGCTGGAAATGGTCGAAGCCAGCCGGGTGTCGGTAACGGCCTGCGCCGAGATGGCAATGTCCACTGGCTGCGGCAGATCCACCCGCCGGAACACAATGCCGGTATCGGGCGCGGCGGGCCGCAGGGTCAGTTCGACCCGCTGCCCGCTGTGCAGACCGACGCCGACCGCCTTGGTCAGGGATTTGAGGGTTCTTTGAGCCAGCATGGCGCTATTTTAAATGGCGTGGATGAACCGCACGTAAAGCACGGTCATCCAGCCAAACCCGGCAAAGGCGCCACATGCCATTGACCAGTTCAAAGAGGCCGTCATTCATCTACCCCAGAGCAGCACACGCGGCCAGATGAAGTCCCCTCCATCGCCCAGGGGGGGGTGGGAGGGGATAGGGGGGGGAGTGGGGAGTTCACCCTACTTTCAAGAACCAACACAAACCCAAGCTGCAGCGTGAGGCCGCTGATCATCCAAGGGAATACTAGTCCGCCTGCTTGCGTAGAAAAGCAGGAATTTCGAAGTCATCCATCCCCCCAGAGGCCAACGCATCGACCTTGGCCGCCGCCTGCGTGCGGTTAGTTCGCCAGACGCTGGGGACAGACATGTTGCCGTAGTCCGGCTGGGCCGTACCCATCCCGCTGCCACCTGGATGCTGTACCCCCACCGAGCCACCGACGGCCATGTTGAGCACCGGCATGTTGTCAGTGCCAGTGCGCAAGACCTGCAGCGGCGGCGCATGACGGCGCGCGCCCTGGCGGCTCAATCCCGTGGCCACGACGGTGACGCGAATATCGTCGCCCAGCTCATCGTCGTAGGCCGTCCCATAGATCACATGAGCATCGGGCGCAGCATAGGCACGAATGGTGTTCATTGCCTGCTTGGACTCGTTGAGCTTGAGCGAGCCTTTGGCGGCACTGATCAATACCAGCACACCCTTGGCGCCCGACAGGTCGATGCCTTCCAGTAGCGGGCAGGCCACCGCCTGCTCAGCCGCAATGCGCGCTCGGTCCGGACCGTTGGCCCGAGCCGTCCCCATCATGGCCTTGCCCGGCTCCCCCATCACGGTGCGAACGTCTTCAAAGTCAACGTTTACGTGGCCTGGCACATTGATGATCTCGGCAATGCCACCGACCGCATTTTTCAGCACATCATTGGCATGGGCAAAGGCCTCGTCCTGCGTGACATCGTCGCCCAGCACCTCGAGCAATTTCTCGTTGAGCACCACGATCAACGAATCGACGTTGGCCTCCAGTTCTGCCAGGCCCAAGTCGGCATTCGTCATGCGGCGCCCGCCCTCGAATTCAAACGGCTTGGTCACCACGCCGACAGTCAGAATACCCATCTCCTTGGCGATACGCGCAATCACCGGCGCCGCGCCGGTGCCGGTGCCGCCGCCCATGCCGGCGGTGATGAACAGCATGTGCGCCCCATCGATGGCGGCGCGGATATCGTCCACCGCCATCTCGGCTGCGTCGCGACCTCTTTCCGGCTTGCTGCCCGCACCCAGACCGCTGCCACCGAGCTGAATCTGTTTGTGCGCGCTACCGCGGCTGAGCGCCTGCGCATCGGTGTTCGCACAAATGAACTCGACGCCCTGGACGTTGCGTTCGATCATGTGCTCCACCGCGTTACCGCCGCCGCCACCGACGCCAATCACCTTGATTTGCGTGCCCTGGTTGAACTCTTCAATTTCAATCATTTCGATGCTCATGTGAGCCTCCTATCAGTAAATTGCAGTTGCCAAAAATTTTTATACAGCTGTCGAAAAATATGTCATGAAGGCGGATCAGCGCCTCCCGAGTGTCTGCACCTCGGAGCCCGCCAAATAAAAACCTGGAATTTTTTCATCAGAAGTTCCCCACTAGCCAGTCCTTCACACGACCAAAAGCGTTGTGAACGCTGCCTGCTTTTTGCGCGACTCGGTGCCCGCGCATGCGCGCTAGCCGGGCCTCTTCGAGCAAACCCATCACGGTGGCGGCTCTGGCCTGCGCCACCATGTCGGACAGCACGCTCGAATAGCGCGGAATGCCGCGCCGCACGGGCTTCAAAAAGATGTCTTCCGCAAGTTCGATCATGCCGGGCATCACCGCGCTGCCGCCAGTGAGCACGATGCCGGACGACAGCACTTCTTCGTAACCCGATTCGCGGATCACCTGATGCACCAGCGAAAAGATTTCTTCGACCCGGGGTTCGACGACGCCGGCGAGCTGCTGCTTGCCAAGCATGCGCGGGCCACGGTCGCCCAGCCCCGGAACCTCGACCTGGGTGTCCGGATCGGCCAGCAGTTGCTTGGCGACGGCGCTTTCAACCTTGATGTCTTCCGCGTCTTTGGTGGGCGTGCGCAAAGCCATCGCAATGTCGCTGGTGATCAG
>JBKJZS010000304.1:0-1313 GCA_046714915.1 Polaromonas sp.
AAGAGCCAGAGCGCGCGCACCCAGGCGCTGGCCGGCTTCAAGAGCGGCGACATCCGCGTGCTGGTGGCGACCGACATTGCCGCCCGCGGCATTGACATCGACGAACTGCCGCACGTCGTGAACTACGAAATTCCCAACGTCAGCGAAGACTATGTGCACCGTATCGGCCGCACCGGCCGTGCCGGCAACAGCGGCGAAGCGGTGAGCCTGGTCTGCCTGGACGAAGAAGGCTTCATGCAGGACATCGAGCGCTTCACCAAGCAGAACATCGAAAAAGTCATCGTGCCCGGCTTTGAAGCCGAGCCCGGCGAAAAAGCCGAACCGCTGGCGATGGGCCGCCAGACCATCTGGGGCGGCCTCGGCAAGCCGCCCAGCCGCGACGTGATGCAGGCTGCGGCCAAGGCAGCACGCAGCGAAATGATGACACGCGTGCGCGAGAACAAGCCTCAGTCGGGCCGCAGTGCAGGCGGTGGTGGCAATGGCGGCGGCGGTGGACGCGGCCGCAATGGCGGTGGCGGCAATGGCGGTCGCAGCCAGCCTCAGGGTGGCCAGCCGCGCCATAACTCGGGCTATTCGCAAGGCGGCCAGCCTGCACAGCAGCAAGCGAGGAATTCCAATGCACAACCCCCAAGACAGCGGGACCCCGAAGAACGCGGTGACGCCCAACCCACCAGCCACGTCTCCTCAGGCTTCCCGTCTTCTGGCCAGCCCACAGGCGGCAACCGCGGCAACTTCCGCGGTAGCCGGCCAGCCGGCGGAGGCGGTGGCGGCGGCCGATCGGGTGGCGCTGGTGGCCGGGGCAACGGGTCTGGTCGGTCGGGAAATTCTGGCTCGTTTACTGGCCGATAAAACCTGCACGGCGGTTCACTGCGTGGGCCGTCGCGCGCCGCTTCAAACGCACCCCAAACTGGGGGTGCACCTCACCGATTCGCTGACCGCATTCGCGGCTCCGCCGGTTAACGCTGTGTTCATCGCGCTGGGCATCACCATCAAGGTGGCTGGCAGCCAGCAGGCGTTTCGGGCGGTCGATTTTGAAGCCGTCGTGGCGCTGGCCAGATCGGCACGTGCTGCCGGCGCGACCCGGCTGGGCATCGTCAGCGCCATGGGTGCCGACGCCCAATCCACTGTCTTTTACAACCGGGTCAAAGGTGAGATGGAAGACGCTGTGGGCCAGCTTGGCTACGACAGTGTGGTCTTCGCGCGCCCTTCCGTGCTAGCCGGCGACCGCGAGGCCCTGGCACAAACCATCCGTCCCGGTGAAAAACTCGCGTTGGTCGCCATGACCCTGTTCAAACCGCTGATCCCGGGCAACT
>JBKJZS010000305.1:0-1524 GCA_046714915.1 Polaromonas sp.
TTCGACTTCATGGGTGGCAGCATGGGCAGCGTGGTGGGTGAACGTTTTGTGCGCGGCGTGCACGCGGCCATCGAGCAGAAAGTGCCGTTTGTCTGCTTTACCGCCACCGGCGGCGCGCGCATGCAGGAGGGCCTGTTGAGCCTGATGCAAATGGCGAAAACCAATGCTGCGTTGACGCGTCTGGCCAAAAAAGGCCTGCCCTATATCAGCGTGCTGACCGATCCGACCATGGGCGGGGTGAGCGCCGGCTTCGCGTTTGTGGGTGACATCGTGATTGCCGAGCCAAAAGCACTGATCGGGTTTGCCGGTCCCCGCGTGATCGAGTCCACCGTGCGTGTCACTTTGCCAGAAGGTTTTCAGCGCGCCGAATTTTTGCAGTCCAAGGGTGCGATTGACTTTATCTGCGACCGGCGTGAACTGCGAAAAACGGTGGCGAACTCGCTCGCCATGCTGCTCAGGCAGCCCGCAGACGCCGTGGTCTGAGGTGGGACAAACGGAGCCGCACTACGGCCGAACGACGCTATTTAATTGATAGCTTTCTGCGCTCACTCCAAAAGGGCTGGAACCGATTTTCATGCCTATAAAAAACCAATCCGCCTGTTTGATGCTGCGGAATCTCAGGCAGTGCATCGTCGATGAAAGGCCAGCCGGAAAAAACAGGCTAGCCACAGCCCAAGCACGGGAAAAACAGGATCATGGGAAGATGTTGTTCATCGAATATCACGGCCTCAATTGATGTCTGACGCCCTTACCCTTTTCTCGCTCCCTCTGTTTCCGCTAGGGACCGTGCTGTACCCCGGCGGCTTGCTGCCGCTGCGGATTTTTGAAGTCCGCTACCTCGACATGATCGGCAAATGCCACAAGACCGGAGCGCCGTTTGGCGTGGTCGCACTGACGCAAGGGTCGGAGGTGCGCAAGCCGGATGGGGCCGAGCCCAGCGGCGATGGTTTTGCCATCGAGGCCTTCAATACCGTCGGCACGCTGGCCACGATCACCGGGTTTTCCGTGCCCCAGCCGGGCTTGATGGTGATTCGCTGTACTGGCGCGCAGCGTTTTGAAATTTCCAGCCGCGAAAAGCTCAAGCACGGCTTGTGGGTTGCCGACGTAACCCGGCTAGCCGACGATCAGGCGGTGCCCGTGCCTGAAGACCTGCGGGGCGCTGCCAAGGCGCTGGGCAAGTTGATCAAAACCCTGCAGGAACGCGCAGTGCCGGTCGGGCAGATGCCGCTGCAACCGCCCTACCAGCTCGACGACTGCGGCTGGGTCGCCAACCGCTGGTGCGAGTTGCTGCCGATGCCGCTGGAGCTCAAGCAGCGGATGATGGAGCTGGACAACCCGCTGGTCCGGCTGGAACTGGTCAGCGACATCCTGGAGCGTACCGGCATCCCGATGTAGGGCCCGCCGAGCCGCGAAGGCAGCCCTAGTACTGCAACCCGAAAATATCGAAACATGAAAGCGCGTCTTCGCACCCCCGGCGGCGTTGCAACCCTTGCGAAGGCGGCCAGCCTTCGCTGCGGCTTGCGC
>JBKJZS010000306.1:0-2124 GCA_046714915.1 Polaromonas sp.
ATGAAGGGGTCAGGTCATGCCTTGGGCCAGCCAAACCGCCCATCCAGCCAACGTGTTTGAAATAAAAACCACTAAAACCCATACAAATGCTGCGTTGTTAGCTATTAATTTCATAGCGACTTCGGTCGCTCTTTTGTGATCCTGTTAGCGCTTTAATCGCTTTTTACAGATCCAGGAATCATCTTGCCCCAACCAGCAGCGCAAGGCCGATGCCCGCAGCGGTGGCGATCATGCCCACGGCGCAGCGCTTCCCCAGCAGCGGTCCGCCAATGAAAAATACCAGCCCCAGTTTGAAGCCGATGTTGGACATGATCCCCAGGGAGATCGCCACCACGGCCTCTGCGGTCTGCAGCTTGCCTTGGCCGAACAGACGCAGACTGGAAAGGGTGATCGCGTCCACATCGGTCAGTCCGGAAACCAGCGCGACCACATACAGGCCGCTGTTGCCGGCGATATCCGATAACCAGGCGGCCAAAAACAGCACGACGGCGTAGAGCAGGCCAAAGCCGACAGCGGCGCGAATTTCCGTGGGATTACTGACCTCGGGCATCGGCACTTCGCCTTGCCGGCTCAATTGATGCCACCAGTAAGCAGCCGCTCCCAGTCCGAGCACCAGTCCGCTCCCCAGCACCGGCAGCAACTTCGGAAGTATGGATGGGGAAACCACCGCACTGATGACGGCAAGCCGTATCAGCACCACCAAATTGGCGAGCAGAATCACAACCACCGCAAGTCGGGCGAGACCGTCGGTCTCCCGGCTGTGGCGCGCGTACACCAGCGTAGTGGCAGTGCTCGACGCCAGCCCGCCGAACAAACCCATCAACGCGACGCCGTGGCGCTGGCCGACAAAACGCAGCGCGACATAGCCCGCCAGACTGACACCGGAGATCAGCACGACCATCAGCCAGACATGGCGGGGGTTCAGGGCGTCATAGGGGCCGTAGTTCCGGTCTGGCAGCACCGGCAGAATAATGAAAGTAAGTACCGCGAACTGCAGCATCGAGGTCAGGTCGCGCTGACTCAGGTTCTGCGTAATTCCGTGTAACTGGGACTTGAAGTAAAGCAGCATGGTGGTGACAATGCCCAGCATGACGGCCAAGGTGGCATAGCCGTGCCAGATCATTGCCCCCAGGCCGTAGCACATGACAATGGCAGCCACGGTGGTGGTGCCGGGATCGGTGGTTTCTTGACGATCACGCAAATATGCGGTGATGATCATGAGGCCGATGATCAACAGTCCGCCTGTCAGCAGCCATGGCGAGGCGGTTTTCTCCGAAAGCATTGCCGCGACGGAGCCGAACAGGGCGACCAGCGCGAAGGTGCGCAGGCCCGCCTTGGCGGCCGGGCTGCGTTCGCGCTCCAGACCGATCAAAAGGCCGATGGCGAGGCTGGTGATGAAGCGGGGCAGGTATTCGAGCTCTCCGCCCTCCAGGAAGTCGATATTCATTGAATCGGCGGTCCTAAATCAAGAGGGGGCATACGGCGCCACATCGAGAAAAAAGTTCTCTGCATTGCGACATTCAGAACATCCATTCGAACGCCTGAGTTTAAGTGAAAACCCACGGAATCCCCTGTAAATACTACGTAATAAGCTCTCAATTTCATAGCTATTCCCGTTTTAGTCGATCTTTGCCAGTTTCGCCGATAGGCGCCGTCCCCGCAATTGCCTGAGTGACTTTTGGCGACTGACCCTGCTTCCACGCCAAGTGCTATGACCCATCCACCACGGGTGCGTATGGCGACATTAACAAAAAACGGTTTGTAGGCAAACTGCCTGAATGCGACCTGCCTCAAACCTCACGAGCTGGCTTGTTAATCCGTCAATTAAAACTCCTGCAAGAAAGCACGTGAAGCATTTGCGTCCCAAGCAAATGCTGTGCAAGCCGTGGTAAGCCTCCAGGCGCGGTGGCGAACCGCGCTCAATTTCCGTTATGCTCAACAGCGCAAGCAATGCAGCCGGCAACCCCGCAGCCATTGCCGCATGTCCGGCCTGCGTGAAGCCACCCGCTGCGCGTTGAGCCGAATCCCCAGAATCTGATGCAGGACACGACCCTGCCAGGAGTAATGCCAATGCCACAGCACGAACCCCTTCGTCTGCATGTGCCTGAGCCCACCGGGCGACCA
>JBKJZS010000307.1:0-5474 GCA_046714915.1 Polaromonas sp.
GACGCACAGTGGCTTCCCACGGTCGGAGTCGACGTGCTGGCAGTTTCGGCGCTCAATTTTTTGCAGTCGGGCGCCATCAACTACACCGCGTTGTTTGCCCTGCCGGTGCTGCTGGCTTCGGTGCTGGGGCCGATTTTGCTCGCCCTCGGTACAGCCGCCAGCGTGACGCTGCTGCTGCTGGCCGATGCCTGGTGGGCTTCCCTGCAATTGCCGGGCGACGCCACGGCGCGCTTCCTGCAGGCCGGCCTGAGCGGTTCGGGCTTTTTCATCATTGCCCTGCTGGCCAACCAGTTGGCCCTGCGCCTGTCGCGGGAACAAAAGCGGGCAGAACGCAGCAACTCGGCTGCACGCATGCAAACCCAGGTCAATGAACTGGTGATCGACACACTCGTCGACGGCGTGCTGGTGGTCGATACCAATGGCATTGTGCGTGCGGCCAACCCCGCCTCCCGGCGCTTGCTGGCTCCACAGGGCGTAGCGAGAACCGCCCCCTTCGTGCTGGCGGTCGAGGCGGCCTGGCAGCCGCTGGCCAAGCTGGCGCAGCTGACTTTCGAGCGGCAAACACCCCAGCAATCTGAGGTGAGCCTGGAGCATGCCTCACGCCATGCCCGCCGTCTTCAGGTACGCACGCGGCTGGCGGCGTCGCGCGACGGCTCGCACGAGAGTTTGTGTGTGATGTTTCTGGAAGACCTGCGCGAAATGGAAGCCCGGGTGCGCACTGAAAAAATGGCAGCGATGGGACGCATGTCTGCGGCCGTGGCCCATGAAATAAGGAATCCGCTGGCCGCCATCGCGCAGGCCAATGCCTTGCTGGAAGAAGACCTGCAAGATGCCGGACACCGGCAACTGACAGGCATAGTCAGGCAAAACGCCCAGCGGCTCGCGAGAATTGTCGAAGAAATTCTCAACATATCGCGGGTTCAGGAACAGGCCCTGCAGGTGCAGACGCGCGCCCTGCTGCTAGACGAGACCGTGCAGCGCACTTGTTCGGACTGGGCGCAGCAAACCGCGACCAGCCACCGGTTGCGTGTGCGTCCGGGCGCAAATCAGGCCACCGTGCTGTTCGAGGCCGAACACTTGCGGCGCCTGTTGGTCAACCTGCTTGACAACGCATTGCGTTATGCCAGCGCTGCAGCCGAGGCGATCCAGGTGACGACCGGACTGTCTGCGTCCGGCCAGGCGCGGCTGTCGGTCTGGAGCAACGGACAGCCGCTGGAGAAGACGGTGCAGTCGCACCTGTTTGAGCCTTTTTTCTCGTCAGAAAGCCGCTCCAGTGGACTTGGGCTGTATATCTGCAGGGAACTGTGCGAACGCCACGGTGCCTTGGTAGGCTACCAGCGGATCGCGCGCAACACGGTGGAAGGCAATGAGTTTTTTGTCATTTTCAGGTTGACCACTGCGGATGCGGCTCTGCCGCCCATGGTTTTTGATGCCCTGTCGACCTGAAATTACGAGAGCGCCCATGACCACCCTGAATCAGGCACACATACTGGTAGTTGATGATGAGCCGGATTTGCGCACGCTCTACGAACTCACCTTGCTGCGCGAAGGTTATCGGGTCGAAGCGGCCGCCGACCTGACGCAGGCCCGCGCCCACCTGCAGGAAAAACGCTTTGACGCTGTGATTACCGACATGCGTCTGCCCGATGGACTGGGCCTCGAACTGCTGCGCGAAATGGTGGACCAGCAGCGTCCCGAGCGCTGTGTGGTTATCACAGCCCATGGCTCTGCCGAAAACGCGGTGGAAGCGCTGAAGGCCGGTGCATTTGACTACCTGACCAAGCCGGTGGACCTCAAGCAATTTCGCAGTGTGGTGGCCTCTGCCATCCAGGGCTCGGCAAGCCCTGCAGCACTTGCCGGCAATGATCGCAACAGGCCAGACAGCGAGGCCGGCCCTGCGGTGACCAAAACAGTCCGATCCGGTGAGGCCTCGTTGGCACTGCGACGCCTGATCGGCGAGTCGGCCGTCATGCGGGCAGTCAAATCCCGCATCGTCAAGGTCGCGGGCAGCATGGCCCCGGTGTTGATCCAAGGTGAATCAGGCACCGGCAAGGAACTGGTTGCGCGTGCCGTGCACGGCTGCAGCCACCGTGCTGCTGCACCGTTTGTCGCCGTCAACTGCAGCGCCATTCCGGAAAACCTGCTGGAAGCCGAGTTTTTTGGCGCTCGCAAAGGTGCGTACACCGGCTCTGCGCAAGACCGCCAGGGCTACTTTCAGGCGGCCAAAGGCGGCACCCTTTTTCTGGACGAAATTGGCGATTTGCCCCTGGCCATGCAGTCCAAGCTGCTGCGCGCGATTCAGGAGCGCGTTGTCAGGCCGCTGGGGTCGGCGCAGGAAGACGCAGTCGATGTGCGCATCGTCAGTGCCACGCACAAAGATCTCGGCGCCGAGGTATTGGCTGGAAACTTCCGCCAGGATTTGTACTACCGGCTGAACGTCATCGAAATCAACGTGCCACCGCTTCGGGAGCGTCGCGAAGACCTGCCCGCCCTGTGCAAGGATCTACTGGGCCGGATTTGTGGTGAATCGGGTTTTCACATACCCGATATTTCAAGCCAGATCCTGGCAACCCTGCACGCGCACCCTTTCACGGGCAATGTCAGGGAACTGGAAAACATCTTGCACCGCGCCATCGCGCTTGGCGAGGACGGCGACCTGCACCTGGAGTCGCCGCCGGCCGAGTACATCGCAGTGCCGGAAAATCTGCAGAACTTTCTGGACGGGCATGAGCGCGGCATTCTGTCCAAAGTCCTGCTGGAAACCGGCTTCAATCGCACGGCGGCCGCTGCCAAGTTAGGCCTCAGCCTGCGCCAGATCCGTTACCGTATTGCCCGCCTGAATATCGTCACACCCAATGGCGATGAGGCGCCAGATGGATCCTAGCCCCCAGGCGGCGCCAGCGCTCTGGCAAAAAGGCTGGTACCAGTTCGCAAGAGCGCTGACTTCGCCGAATGTTGGCGCGCGCCCCGCGGCGGCGTGCATTGATTTGATCGTCATCCACTCGATCAGCCTGCCGCCCGGCCAGTTTGACAATGGCCAGGTGCAACGCCTGTTCACCAACCAGCTGGACTGGGACGCGCACCCCTACTTTCAACGCCTGCGGGGATTGCAGGTTTCCTCCCATTTTTTCATCACCCGCTGCGGACAGCTGTGGCAGTTTGTCAGCTGCGACGAGCGGGCCTGGCATGCGGGCGAATCCAGTTATCGCGGCAGGAACAACTGCAACGACGATTCCATTGGCATCGAACTAGAAGGCCTGGAAGGCGGGCAGTTTGAAGCGGCCCAGTACGAAAGCCTCGCCAGCGTCTGTACGGCGCTGCTGCGGCAGTATCCGGTCGCTCACCTGGCCGGTCACGAACACATCGCAAGGGGTCGCAAGCAGGACCCGGGCGCCGGCTTCGACTGGCTTCGGCTGAAGCGTTCGCTGGGTTTACCGGCTAAGTGTTTTCCCGCAAGTGTCTGATCATCGCAACGGGTAATAACACCTCATCGAGTTGCGCTGATCAAAATCAGGGGAACCTGATTTTGGCGGTCTTGAGCACCGACGGGGACTTGCCAGGCTAAATGCGTCGCAGGCCGCATGGATACTTTGTCGGCCTGATTTTTTGACGCTGGCGTAAGGCTTGGCGGGCGAGCGCGCGACAGCCAGGACGGTCACTTATTGCGCGCAAAAAATGGTGGCTTGAAGCAACGCCGCAATTACCACGCTAAACACTACCTGTAGTGCTTGAAATCAATTCAGACCCTAGGTATAGTGTCTAAGCTCCATATCCAGTTTGATGTATTTGAGCACCTGCAACGCAAGGAACCACTGCCAACGAGCCAGCTATCGGCAACCGTCAGCCCTCTTCAGTTGCCCTGACCCATTTCGAACTTACCCCTACAACAAAATACAACAAGGAAGTCATGCAAACCGCCCACCATGCAGCACCCACTGGCACCGGCGTGCCGACCGCACTCCAGTCCACCAGCAGCCAGGCCCAGTCCAATCCCCTGGCCCATTACCAAATTATCCGCCGCAACGGTTCGGTCGTTCCTTTTGAGCCGAACAAGATCGCCATTGCAATGATGAAAGCTTTCCTGGCGGTGCATGGCACCCAGGGCGCCGCTTCAGCCAGTGTGCGTGAAACCGTTGACAGCCTGACCCAGGCGGTTATGCGCGCCCTGATGCGCTCCCGGCCCGGCGGCGGCACCTTTCATATTGAAGATGTTCAGGACCAGGTTGAGCTGGGCCTGATGCGCGGCGGCCATCATGAGATCGCCCGCGCCTATGTGCTGTACCGCGAAAAACGGACCCAGGAACGCGCCCGCCAGCCGCAGGTACCAGCCGCCCAGGCGCCGCAGCTGCATGTGCTGGACGGCGGTAAAAAGGTGACGCTGGACATTGGCAAGCTGCAGGCGCTGATTGAAGCTTCGTGCGCCGGTCTGGGCGCCGATATCAAGCCCGACCCCATCGTTCTTGAAACCATGCGCAACCTGTACGACGGCGTGCCGATCGACGAGGTCTACAAAGCATCCATTCTGGCGGCCCGTACCCTGATCGAAAAAGACCCGGACTACACCTACGCGACCGCCCGCCTGCTGCTGCACACCATTCGCCGCGAAGTGCTGGGCGAGGAAGTCGCCCAGGAAGACATGGGCACGCGTTACGCCGAGTATTTTCCGCAGTTCATCGCCAAAGGCGTGCAAAACGAACTGCTCGATGAAAAACTGCTTCAGTTTGACTTGGTCCGCCTGGGTGCCGCACTCAAACCGGAACGCGACCTGAAATTTGACTACCTCGGTCTGCAGACCCTGTTTGACCGCTACTTCCTGCACGTGCGCAAACAGCGCATCGAGCTGCCCCAGGCTTTCTTCATGCGCGTGGCCATGGGTCTGTCACTCGACGAAATCGACCGCGAAGCGCGTGCCATCGAGTTCTACGAAATCATGTCCTCGTTTGACTTCATGTCCAGTACGCCGACACTTTTCAATGCCGGCACCCTGCGTTCGCAGCTGTCGTCCTGCTACCTGACCACGGTGGCCGATGACCTGGGCGGCATTTACGATGCCATCAAGGAAAACGCGCTGCTGTCCAAGTTCGCCGGCGGACTCGGCAACGACTGGACCCCGGTGCGCGCCATGGGCGCCCACATCAAGGGCACTAACGGGGAATCACAGGGGGTTGTGCCGTTTCTGAAAGTGGTCAACGACACCGCCGTGGCGGTCAATCAAGGCGGCAAGCGCAAGGGCGCAGTCTGTGCCTACCTGGAAACCTGGCACCTCGACGTCGAGGAATTTCTCGAGTTGCGCAAGAACACCGGCGATGACCGCCGCCGCACGCACGACATGAACACGTCCAACTGGATTCCCGACCTGTTCATGCGCCGCGTGATGGAAAAAGGCAGCTGGACGCTGTTCTCTCCGTCCGATACGCCCGACCCTCTCTCTAATACACATCTCCGAGCCCACGAGACCCTAAGACATCGCGAAA
>JBKJZS010000308.1:0-7534 GCA_046714915.1 Polaromonas sp.
TGATTGATGCGGAACACTTCGACCTTGTCAGAGTGCAACTGCGAGACGAAGAGGAGGTCGCCCTTGACGAAAAGTTGTTCCGGCCCGCTGCCGCGGATGATTTTCTGCGCAGCCAGGTGATCGCCGAGATCGAACAGCTGCCCGGGAACCGCGATGATGGATTGATCTCGCTCGAAGTCCACATAGCGGTAGACGAACTGGTTCGTCGCCGTGTCAAAGACGTTCAGCTCGCTGCCGAGATCGTCGAAGGTGGTGGCCTGCGTCGCATCGGACATCACCGGCGTGTAGCCGAGTGGCTGGCCGGTGTTGCGGATGGCCTCGCCGTTCACGATCTTCGGCAGTCCGTGGCCGGTCTCGGGCTCATTGAGCACGCTATTGGTGGAATGGCCAGCCACGATGCCCCAGCGTCCGGCGATCTTGACGTCGGTCGCCAGGCCGCCGACCGGCATCGTCTTGACGAGCACATTGGCGTCGCGCGCAATGTTGATCACCGCAATCGTGTGCCCCAGCGTATTGGCCACGTAGAGTGTCAAGCCATCGGCGCTGATCGTCAGATCGCGGGGATTCGTGCGGTCCAGCTCCGTGTCGCCGGTCGGGATCTGCGCGAGCTGCGTGAACGTCGGCCCATTCGGGCCGCGGTCGATCCGGAACGCCCGTACCTGATCCTTGAATCGATCGGTCATGTAGAGGCGCGTACCGTCGGCATTGAACACGAGGTCCTCGCCGTAGAACCCGGTCTCGAACTGTCCGAGAATGGCGTCGCTACCGGTGTCAATCACCGTCGCAAAGTTGGCGTACTGATTCACGACCACGGCGTAAGCGCGCGGATAGATCGCAATGTTCGGAGGCGAAACTTCAATGGCGACCGGGCGTGTGCCAGCGGGCTGGCCGGCAACGCGCAGGCTGATCCAGCGCAGCACGCGGCGCGACCCGGTATCAACAACGGCGACGCGCCAGTCGGGGTAGCCCTCGCGTCCGGGGAGAGTGACGTAGAGCTTTCTGCCGTCCGGCGTCAGCGCCAGCGCATTCGGCCAGCTTCGAAACGGCTGCTTCACGAACGGCCAATGCTGGCTGCCGCTCCTGACTTGCGGGTGGTTCGGGTCAATGCGCGTCCCGGGATCAGGGCGACCGTTGAAGTAGCTGACACCAAACAGGATTTTCGTGAATCGGTCCACGCCGGCGCGTGGCCCTGCCGCCTCGGCGCCGACGAGTTTCTTGACCGGATCTTCGTCCGGTCCGGTGATGATTTCACCGCGGGAATTGGTCTTTACGGGTCCGCTGAAAAAGCGCAGACCGAACGGCGCCTCCGGCAGGGCCGGCGCCAGCACCCGGAGTTCGAATGAAGCTGGCGCTACGGGCGCGGCTGCAACACCCTCGCGAACCGCCCATACGGTCAGCGCGACCATGCAGACCGACGCAAGCACCGGGAACCATCGACAGAAGGACAGCGTACCGCCCAGTTCGCGCCTGACGTGCGCTATCCCCTCCACGGAATTCAACGGTAGCCTTCCGAGGCGTTCAGATGCGGCCTTAGCCAGTTTATGGAGCTTCATTTGTTATCTCTTATCTCTCCCTTTTGAGGGTTGAGGGGTTCAAAGAGCCGACCTCCCGTTAACTTTCGCAAACCTGAAGTCCGGGCGAAGGTATACCAACGATGTATACGCGGGTTCCCCCCGGTTGCCTGAGGAAAAACCGCTCCTTTCTGTAGGACGTGGCCCCCGGCTCGGCAGGAGCCGAGTTCTTCGTCGCTGGGGGCGCGCGCTCACCCCGCCAGCAAAGCCACGTTTCCGCCCGCTGCCCTGGTGTTCACCGTGACGGTTTTCTCGGCACCAAAGCGCAATAGGTAGTGCGGCCCGCCGGCTTTGGGACCAGTACCCGACAGCCCTTCACCGCCAAATGGCTGGACGCCGACCACCACGCCGATCAGGTTGCGGTTGATGTGGATGTTGCCGACCTGGGCACCGGCTGCGAGCGCCTGGGCGCGCGAATCGATGCGGGTCTGGCTACCCATGGTCAAACCGTAGCCCAAGGCATTGATCTGCTTGATCACGGCAGCGGCGTCGCCGCGCCAGCGCACGATGTGCAGCACGGGGCCAAGATCTCCGGCTACATGTCGGCGACTCGCTTGACTTTAAAGGCTTGCGGCGGGATCAGGTTTGCTCCTGATTTAATAGCTATGTATACCCTATGGACGAGGGCTAGCATCGGTTTTTCCTCATCATTCAAGCGCATCAGGTGAGGCCGGCGCCAAGAGCCGGGTTGACTTTCGCGCGGAATGGAAAGTTCATGGCATCAAAGTTTGTTTTGAGGGCAAGCCAGCAGGGCTTACTTTGCAGGCGCTGCATTACCGCTTTCAGCGCTTGCGTGATTTCAAGTTGCCGTGCGCCGGTCGGCTGTCGGGTCCTTGTGTGCCCTTGAAAAAGGCCCCATCTGGCGAGAAAATAGCGAGCCAGGAAGTATCACAGGAGAGCATCATGGAACCACTCAAACGGCTTCGGTCGCAGCTCGCGCAGGGAGTTGGTCGTGCCTGGGAGAGCCTTTCGGAAGGCTGGCGTGAACTCTTGAGCCGAAGCAGCGGCGCACTAACCCCGTTCGCGGGTCGTGGTGCGCCAAGGTCAGAGTCAGCGCCAGAATCAGGCAGTGAAACCGAGCAGGAATTCCCGCGCTGGGGGCTGCTGGCCGGCGAGACCTGGGAGACTGCGCAAAACGTCATCATCCGGCTGGAGATCGCGGGCGTGAAAAAGGACGATTTGGACATTTCCATTCACGGCAACCTGCTGCGCATCCGCGGCGAAAAGCACTCGGCTGCCGAGTCCGAGGGCAGGCTCTACCACCTCATGGAGCGGGCCTATGGGCGCTTTGAGCGAACCATTGCGCTGCCGCACCATGTCGACGATGAAGCCGCCGAGGTGTCAGTGGCCGACGGCGTCGTCACAGTGATCCTGCCCAAGAAAGAAGCGCTGCCGCCGCGTCAGCTCAACCTGCCTTGAAGCCCTGGACAGAGCAGCCCTGAACCTCATCGGTCGGGCGGCCCGCAAGTTACAAAAAAAACTGTCAACCGGACTCTTGAAACTCGCAGCCCAGCCAATATTTTTATTAACGCTGTGAGGAAACCGCCAACCGGCGGCTCGTAGTTGTCTGGGGTCATCCGACCCCATGGCACGGGCTGGCGAACAGACCGACCTCACGCCTGTTCGCCTTTGTTATTTTTTAAAAAGGAGAACTGATCATGGATGGAATGACGGGTCTTTATGGTGATCTCTTTGGCGAGTTTGCCCGACTCCAGGAAAATCTCGACCAGTTGTTTCACCCCAGCGGGAGGACCAGCCTCCGCTCCATGTCGCGCCGGACCTTCCCGGTCATCAACGTCGGCAGCACATCCGAGGCGATCGAAGTGCTGGCGCTGGCGCCCGGCGTGGATCCCAAGGCGTTGCAGATCACGGTCGACAAGGGGGTGCTGGTGCTTGCCGGCGAGCGCAAGACCGAGTTGCCGCAGGGCGACGACGTTAACACCTACGCACAGGAGCGTTTCAACGGCACGTTCCGCCGCGTTATCTCGCTGCCCGACGACGTGGATTGCGGCCGGGTTGAGGCGAACTACCGCGACGGGCTGCTGCGCGTGAGAGTTGCGCGCAGCGCGGCTTCTCAGCCGCGCCGCATTGAAGTCAGTTAAGCGGTGATATTTCAATTGAGAAATCAAGCCAGTTGAAGGAGCAAGTCATGAACAAGTTTTCAACCAGTCAAGCCAGTTCCGCCGGCCCGGCTCGCCCGATGAATCCGGGCAACCCGACGAGCCAGCCCGACATCAGCGAACCCAACGGTCCGGACCGTCGCAGCCAGGATGGGCGTGCCAGCGAGCTCAGCGAGCGGCGTCGGGACGGACCGGGTAGCCAGCTGGCGCAAGGCCAGCGGGGCGGCATCTCCGAGTCCGGAACACCGATGCTGCCGCCGGTGGACATCTTTGAAGACGATGCCGGCGTGACCATCATGGCCGACCTGCCCGGGGTTTCAAAAGACCGCCTGGGCGTGCGGGTCGAGGGTGACAGCCTGGTGATTGAAGGCACTGCGTCGCCGCCCGACACCGGCAACATGGAGCTGCTTTACGGCGAAGTGCTCAGCCCCTTTTACCGCCGCAGCTTCACGCTCAGCCGCGACCTCGATCCAGGAAAAATCGAGGCCAGCCTGAATAACGGGGTGCTGAAGCTGACCATTGCGAAAGCGGAAGCGGCAAAACCCCGCCGTATCGAGGTTCGGGTCGGCTGACGCAGTGACGGATCAGTCCCGGCGGGTCCGAGGGCGGGCCCGCCGTGGCCGCTACAACGCGCAGACTCGGTCTTGGCGAAGCTGCCCGGCGTATCGCTCAAAGCGCTGACCTTCTCGCGACGGCAGCTATGCCTGACGCCCTACTTGCCGTCGCGATCAGATCGCCAGCAAGGGCGCGCTCTGCTGAATCGCTGATCCTGTCTCTGGCCTCGCGTGCGTCGCGCGCTCCCAGGCCAGGCTCGACTTGCCGCGCGCCGTCTTCCAGACAATCTGCGGTCGATGGATCGTTTGCGACGCCAAGCATGGGCGCATGGGGTGACAGCCCGGTGGTGCAATCCTTCAATTTCCGGGTCCACGCGGACCCCGTTGTGGTGGGGCGCTCATCCTTACGTTGGCCTGCTCTCCCATCGCCGCGAGCGGCGACGCCCGGACAGCAAGAGCGTTCCAAACGTGAAGAAATTTAATCCGCGTCGGAGACGTATCTCACCCTGAAGTGAGGGGGAAGCGATTGGGCTGATTCACCCCGCCAGCAACGCCGCATTCCCCCCCGCTGCGGTGGTGTTGATCGTGACGGTCTGCTCGGAGCAGAAGCGATACAGATAGTGGGGCCCGCCAGCTTTGGGGCCAGTACCCGACAGCCCTTCACCGCCGAAGGGCTGCACGCCCACCACCGCGCCAATCATGTTGCGGTTGACATAGATGTTGCCGACATGGGCAGCAGCGGCCAGCGCCTGCGCGCGGGAGTCGATGCGGGTCTGGAGGCCCAGCGTGAGGCCGTAGCCGAGGGCGTTGATCTGAGCGATCACCGCTTCAGGGCTCTTGAGCGCGCCGCTGCCCCAGCGCACAATTTGCAGCACCGGGCCAAAAATTTCCTGCTTGACCTCCGAGATGCTGTTTATCTCAAAGGCATGGGGGGAAACGAAGTGCCTGTCATCCCGGCCTTGAGCCGGGGCCCACGGTTGGCGCGCTTGCAGGGATGCCGGATAAAGCCCGGCATGACAGACTTTGGCAGTGGCGTGAAGCCTTTGTAGCTGCCGCCCGATGTTGTCAAAAGCTTCGCGGTCGATGACCGGCCCGAGGTCGGTGGCCAGTTCGGCCGGGTCGCCCAGCACCAGTTCCTGCACCGCGCCCTGGATCATTTCAATCACGCCATCGGCAATGGCTTCGTGCACGCAGAGCAGGCGCAGCGCCGAGCAACGCTGACCTGCGCTGCGGAAAGCGCTCTGCAGCACGGCGTCGACGCCCTGCTCGGGCAGCGCACTGGAGTCCACCAGCATCGCGTTGATGCCGCCGGTCTCGGCGATCAGCGGGACGATGGGGCCGTCTTTGGCGGCGAGTGCGCGGTTGATGATCCTGGCGACCTGGGTGGAGCCGGTGAAGACCACACCGGCCACCCCCGGCGCCGCGACCAGCGCCGCACCGACGGTCTCGCCGGGGCCGTGCAGCAGTTGCAGCGCGCCGGGCGGAATACCGGCGCCATGCAACAGCTTGACCGCTTCCGCTGCCACGCCCGGCGTTTGTTCGGCCGGCTTGGCCAGCACCGTGTTGCCGGTGGCCAGCGCCGCAGCCACCTGGCCCACAAAAATAGCCAGCGGAAAATTCCAGGGGCTGATGCAGACCCAGACGCCGCGTGCTGTGAGGCGCAGCACGTTGGTTTCGCCTGTGACGCCCAAGCCGGCGCCGGGCCGCCCCAAGCCGGCGGAGGCCGCCTCGGGGGACAGCGCAGCAGACGCAGTGGCGAGCGGGGGGGCGAACTGCGGCAAGGCAACGGGCTGCATGATGCGTTCGGCCTCGCCCGCGTAGTAGCGCAGAAAGTCAATCGCCTCGCGCACCTCGGACACGGCGTCACCCCAGGTCTTGAAGGCTTCCTTGACCAGCAGCGCACAGAACCTGGGCATTTGCTGCTGCAGCGCATCGGCGGCGCGGCGCAGGATGGCGGCACGTTCGGTCACATCGATTTTGCTCCACTTTTGATAGCTGTTTGCGCTCGTCGTTACTGGGCCAGAGATAGATTTGGCATCAAACTCCGGCACCACCGGCACGAACGTATTCTCGAGCGCGGCCAGCAGCGGCGCGCGCATGCTTTGCACCGTCATGTCCAGCCCCTGGCTGTTGTGGCGGCCGGGGCCATACAGGTCGGCGGGCAGCGGCAGCGACGGCTGGTGCGCCAGCCACAGGGGCGAAGTCAAGAGCTGGTCCATGCCGACCGATTCATCGGCGAGCTGGTGCACAAAGGAAGAGTTCGCCCCGTTTTCGAGCAGGCGGCGCACCAGATAGGCCAGCAAATCGCGGTGCGCGCCGACCGGCGCGTAGACCCGGCAGGCGATACGCGGGTTTTTCAGCACCTCGCGGTAAATGCCTTCCCCCATGCCGTGCAGGCGTTGCAGCTCGAACGTCGCCCCCACGCTTGTCGCTTCGCGTACTTCGCTGCCCCCCGAGGGGGCTAATTTTCCTAGGGGCGGCCCGTCGGAAAATTGCCTTTCCCTTGCCTTCCCCGCTTCCCGGGCTTTCGAGGCCATCTGCAAAATCGCCGCGATCGTGCCGGCGTTGTGCGTCGCGAACTGTGGGTAAATCACGTCGGGCGCGGCCAGCAGCGCCTGCGCGCAGGCGAGATAGGACACGTCGGTGTGGTGCTTGTGGGTGAACACCGGGTAATGCGGCAGGCCCAGCTCCTGCGCGCGCTTGATTTCCGAATCCCAGTACGCGCCCTTCACCAGGCGGCACATCAGGCGCAGCTTGTGGCTTCGGCCGATGGCGATGACATGTTCGATCAGCTCAAGCGCACGGCTCTGGTAGGCCTGCAGCGCGAGGCCGAAGCCGCGCCACTGCGGGAAGTGGGCGGCAATGCGCTCGGCCAACGTGTCCAGCACGTCGAGCGAGAGCTCCAGGCGGTCGCTCTCTTCGGCGTCGATGGTGAGGTTGATGTTGGCCTGCGCGGCACGCTCGATGAGTTGCCACACCCGCGGCAACAAGTCGCTGAACACACGTTCGCGTTGGGCGTCTTCGTAGCGCGAGAAGAGCGCGCTCAGCTTGATCGAGATGCCGTCGGCGGCGGTCGGGTCGGCTGCCACGCGGCCCCCAGCGATCGCCTCGATGGCGTTCAGGTACGACGCGAGGTAACGCCGCGCATCGGCCTCGGTGCGGGCGCCTTCTCCGAGCATGTCGTAGCTGAAGCGCAGCGCACTTTGCTGGCCACGCGCCGAGTCGGCTTCTTTCATCGCCTCCTGAATCGAGCGGCCGAGCACAAACTGCCGCCCCAACAGTTGAATGG